>JAHBAP020000060.1 GCA_018500005.2 Mycobacterium sp.
ACCGGGCACCGCGGGCAGGCCCTGGAGCAGAACCTGGTGCTGCTCGGCGGCGGGCTTGCCGGCCCGGCTCAGGGGGGTGATCGGGCGGGTCTGCACGATGTAGGTCTTGCCGTCCGCGATCGCCCACTCGGTGTCCTGCGGGCAGCCCGCATGGCGTTCGCTGCGGATGGCGATGTCGGCGATCAGCCGAACCTCGTCGTCGTTGAGTACCTGCGCCTCGGCCTGCGCCTCGTCCAGTTCGACGCGCTTGTCCTTGCCGTCGTCGCCCCGGATGATCTTGAAGGACTTGTATCCCATTCGACGGGAGAGGATTTCACCGTTCTCCTTGGAGACGACATAGGTGTCGGGTTCGACCGATCCGGAGACCACCGCCTCGCCCTGGCCGAAGGCGCCCTCGACCACCACCCGGTCGGTGGCATCGGTGGTCGGATCTGCGGTAAACGCGACTCCGGAGCGTTCCGAGGCCACCATCAACTGAACGACCACGGCCATCGCCGGATCGGCGGTGAAGCCACGACTGGCACGGTAGGAGACCACCCGGGGGCCGAACAGGGATGCCCAGCAGTTCTGCACCGCTTCGATCAGGTCATGCTCGCCGCGCACGTTGGTGTAGGTCTCGTTCATCCCCGCGAAGGAGGCGTCGGCGCCGTCCTCTCCGGTGGCCGAGGACCGCACCGCGACGTAACAGTCCGAGCCCATCCCCCGGTAGGCGGCCAGGATGCTTTCCCGGACGTCGGCGGCCATCCCGGCCTTGACGACGATGGCCTTCATCTTCGCGCACATACCGTCGAACCGACTCGTGTCCAGGGCATGCAGCATGGCCTCGCGGTGTGCGGCGTTGAGTTCGTCGGCGACGCCGGCGGCCTTCATCGACTCCAGATAGGAATCGCGCAGCACGACGAAGCCCGGTGGGACGGGCAACCCGGCGGCCACCATCTCGCCCATGTTGGCGCCCTTGCCGCCGGCTTCTTCGGCGTCGGCCATACCCAGGTTGGCGATGTCTTCGACGTACACGGGCTGTTCTCCTCGATTTCAGGTGGTTCGGCAGATGTCCAGCGCCGTGGCGACGGACTCTGCCGGTTCTCGGGTGGTGTCGATGCGGTGTGCTTCCGGCCAGGTTCCGCGGTCGGGGTCATTGTCGGCCAGGGCGGTGGCGATCTGCGGTGTCACCTGGGAGGTGGTGGCGGTTCGCGACCCGATCCGGGCGACGGCGGCTTCCAGTGTTGCGACGCAGGCGAATTCGACCATCGGAGCCGAGCATTCCGCCGCGAGACGGCGGGCCTGCTCCCGAAAGTGCGAGTCTCTCCAGGTGCCGTCCAGGATGACGGTGCGGCCCGCGGCCAGACCCGACCGCGCCCGGGCCAGCACAGTCCGGTACACCGCGTCGATGTTCGCCGGTGTGTAGAGGCCTTCGCCGAGCACACCGGGTTCACCCGTGATCTCACCCCGGGCGGCCAGGTCGGCGCGCACATCGTCGGTGGAGACCACGAGGGCGCCAACGCGTTCGGCCAGACCGCGCGCCAGCGTGGTCTTGCCGGTGCCCGGGGGGCCACCGACCATGATCAGCCGCACCGCGCCCGTCCGTAGATGGTCCAATGCGATGTCGAGGTGGTGGCGGGCATCCCCGGCCGCTTCCGAGTGGCCTTGGTTGTAGCGGACACAGTCGACCTTGGCCCGGACCACCGCGCGGTAGGCGATGCAGAAGTGCCGCAACGACTCCGGAGCGTCTTCGCCTGCCAGGTCCAGGTACCTGCCGAAAAAGAACTCCGCGAGGTCGGGTCGGCCGAGGAACTCCAGATCCATCGCCAGGAACGCGGCATCGTCGACCACGTCGACGTAGCGCAGATGATCGTCGAATTCCAGGCAGTCCAGCAATGCGGGTCCGGAGGGCAGGCAGAAGATATCGTCAGCCAGCAGGTCGGCGTGCCCGTCGACGATTCGCCCGGCGTTGATCCGGCGGTCGAAGAGTTCCGCCCGACCGGACAGGAAACTCATTGCGCGGCATTCGATTTCGGCCACCACTGCGGTATCGAGGCCGGGAACCCGCCCGCCGGCGTAGCGGGTGAGTTCGGTCGTGTTCTCCTGCCAGCGCGCCGTCACCGCGCCGGTCCTGGCCTGTTCGTCGACCTCGGGTCCGCGGTGCGCCCCGGTGTGGAAGTCGGCCAGGATTTGCGCGATCGCCGCCAACGGCGCGGTCACCTCCTGACCGTTGCGCACCATGGTGGCCAACCGGCACTCGTCGGGGTGGCGGCGCATCACGATGACCGGTTCGGGGGCGCCGCCCTGCGGTGATGCGAAGTGACCGACACCCAGATAGCTGTCCGGGGCGAGTCTGCTGTTGAGGGCGACCTCGTGCGCGCAGGCCTGCTCCCGACTGGCCGGGGTGGAGAAGTCCAGGAAGTCGGTGGTAACCGGCTTTTTCACCTTGTAGGCCAGATCGCCGATGAGGATTACCAGTCCGGTGTGCGTCTCAACGACCTGAGGACGCAGCGCGGCACCGGGCATGGTTCGATCCTCCCCCGTCGAGCCCACTAATGCGAGGGTACAAAGCCCCGGGGGTCCGATGGTGGAAGGGCTGTCTCTTATACACATCT
>JAHBAP020000589.1 GCA_018500005.2 Mycobacterium sp.
CGCCGGAGCCGCCGTAGGACGTCGTCGTCGACCCACCGCTGTAGCCCCCACCGCTGGAGCCGCCGCCGTAATAGCCGCCGCCCATCCCGCCGGTGAGGATGTTGCCGAGGATGATGCCGCCGACCATGGCGCCCATATCGGACTGTCGGCCGCCGTAGCGGGTCTGGTACTGACGCTGACCGGCCTGCACGTCGTTGTTGGCCAGTTGCTGGGCCTGGGCGGCCAGCATCGAGGCGCCGTTGGCGTGCTTTATCGCCTCGTCGATGGCACCTGCCTTCTTGGCCTCGGCCGCCTCCAGTTGGCGGACTGCCTCGTTGAGCCGGGTCCGGGCTTCCGGGCCGATGCTTCCGCGCCGGGTGTCGATGTAGTCCGACACCGACCGGACCCGCGACTGCGCGGTGGCCAGCGCCTGCTCGTAGGAGCGCAGCAGTCGCTCGGAGGCCTCGCGCTCCTCGGCGGCACCAGCCAGCAGCCGATCGAGGTCGGCGTCGGCCTGGGTCAGTTGGGTGAAGGTGCCCAGCGGGTCGGCCGTACCGCCCGTCTGCGCCGCGGTGACCGCTTTGACCGCGGCATCGCGGGCGGCGGTCAACTCGGCGGCCTTGGCCAGCCCGCCCTTGGCCAGTTGCTCGCCGGCCTGGTTGATTCCGCGCTGGATGTCCTCGATCGCCGAGGGCAGCGTGGAGACCGCCCGGCGAATGTCGCTGGCCGCGCTGTCGACCGCGTCGAGCATCGTATTGACTTGCTGCAGGGCCGATTCCGCGCCCCGAACGGAGTCGACCAGACCGCTCACCTCACCGCCCACCAGCTTCGCCGACAGCTCCCGGCCCTGGGTGATCGACTGGTCGGCGAATGCCACCCGCTCCCGGGCCGCGTTGACGTTGCGGGCCACCGAGGACAACGCAGTCTCATCGAACTCGGTGCGCAGTTGTGCCAGCTTCGCATCGGAGGGATCCAGCCGTGCGGTCACGGTCACCAGTTGCTGGGTCAACGCGTCGAGGCGTTCCGGGGCGTTGAACACCAGATCGCGCATCTGGTGGAACGACGCGGTCTGGGCCTCGAGTTCCTTGTTGGCACGGGCGGCGGAGACCACCACCTTGGTCAGCAGGTCGCGACGCTCGGGCAGCGGTTCGGGCACGTCGTCGTCGAGCTTCTGGCGCACCGTGAACGCCTGCTTGAGCGTCTCGCGGGCGTTGTCGACCGCGGCTGCGAACGGAGCGGTCTGGGCCGCGCCGAACTCCTCGGTGGCCAGCACCAGCTCGTTGGCGCTGGTGCGCACCGCGTTGTCGACCTCCACCACCATCGACTTCGACAGTTCGTCGAGGGCGCCGATCGGCACATCGGCCAGGGCCGAGGGATCGGTGGGATCGATGTTCTTGGCGGCCGCGACGGCGGCCTCATGCTGCTTGCGCCGACGCTTGCGGTTCATCAGGGTCATGCCGCCGAAGCCGAGCAGGCCTAGGCCGGCCAGGGCGGCGATGGGCACCAGCATCGAGCCGCCACCGCCGCCGGAGCCGCTCTTGGCGGCGCCGGACCCCTTCAGGTTCTCCAGCCCACCGGCAGCCGCCATCGCCGCCCCGGACCAGTCGTTGTTGCGCAGCGCAGGTTCGATCCGGTCGCGGCGGATGTTGTCGACCTTGGTGGAACTGCCACCCGCGGCGGCGTTGGAGACCAGGAATGCGTAGGAGCGGTCCTTGACCGCCACCGACAGGATGGCGTCCTCGGTGCCCAGGTCGCTGATCTTCTGGGTCTGCTGGGTCCACTCGAAGGCCCCCTTGGGGGCGAACGAGTCGACGTAGACCACCCACAGCCGGACGTGGCGCTCGCGGTAGAGCTGGTCGACGGCCTTCTGCACCTCCGCGCGCTGCCGGTCGTTGAGCGCGCCGGCGTTGTCGGTGACCTGGTCCGGCAGCCGGAAGGGCGGCTCGGCGACCGCGGTCGGGGCCACCAGGGTGAGGGCGGCGAAGATCGCGGCGAGCAGACTGAGCAGACGGGCGAGGCGCATGACCGCCAATGTAGTAGCCCTCGATGCGCCAAGAGCCCGATGCCAGCAAAACTCGGTCGCTGTCAGCCGTGGGCGTACTGGCAGACTGCTGTGACGATGACGACCAATCACATCGGCCACTACGGCGAGGACGACCGGGCGCGGGTGGTGCCCGACCCGCGGAAGTCCGCGACTCTGCCGGGGACCAGTGCCGAGCACCGGACCGATTTCGCCCGGGACCGGGCGCGAGTCCTGCACAGCGCGGCGCTTCGGCGACTGGCCGACAAGACCCAGGTCGTCGGACCGCGGGAGAGCGACACCCCGCGGACCCGGCTGACCCATTCGCTGGAGGTCGCCCAGATAGGCCGCGGGATGGCCGTCGCGCTGGGGTGTGACCCCGACCTGGTCGACATGGCCGGGCTGGCCCACGACATCGGCCACCCCCCTTACGGACACAACGGGGAGCGTGCCCTCGACGAGTTCGCCGCCGACTGTGGCGGATTCGAGGGCAACGCCCAGAACTTCCGGATCCTCACCCGGTTGGAACCCAAGGTCCTGGACGGCTCGGGAGCCAGCGTCGGACTGAACCTCACCCGCGCGGCCTTGGACGCCGTCACCAAATATCCGTGGCAGCGGCCCCCGGCCGGCGGCAAATTCGGCTTCTACCCCGACGACGCGGTGATCGCCGACTGGGTGCGGGCCGGAGCCCCCGCCGGGCGGGCATGCCTGGAGTCTCAGGTCATGGACTGGGCCGACGATGTCGCCTACTCGGTGCACGACGTGGAGGACGGTGTGGTGTCGGGTCGCATCGACCTTCGGGTGCTGGCCGACGACGACGCCGCTTCGACGCTGGCCAGGCTGGGCACCTCGGTGTACGGATCCGGTGCACAACCCGAGGATCTGGAGGCCGCCGCCCGCAGGCTGTCGGAGCTTCCGGTGGTGACCGCGGTCGGCAAGTACGACGCCACGCTGACCGCGGCGGTCGCGCTCAAGCGGCTGACCAGTGAATTCGTCGGTCGCTTCGCCTCGGCGGCCGTCGCCGAGACCCAACGACTCGCAGGCCCGGGACCACTGATGCGCTATCAGGCCGAACTGCACGTTCCCGCGGCGGTGCGGGCGGAGGTCGCTGTACTCAAGACGTTGGCCCTGCAGTTCATCATGTCCGACCCGCGGCATCTAGCGAGGCAGAACAAGCAGCGCGAACGCATCCACCGGGTGGCCGACCTCCTGCTCCACGGCGCGCCGGCCGCTCTCGACCCTCGGCTCGTCCCGGACTTCAAAGCCGCCGCCGACGACGCCGGGCAGATGCGGGTCATCGCCGACCAGATCGCGTCCTACACCGAGAGCCGGTTGGAGCGCATTGACACCGCCGGGCTCGGCGGCCTGGCGTTCTAGACTCAAGCACGTGACAGCTGCGGCGGGTGGCGGGGGAGCCCGCAAGGGGCGCATCCCCGACCGCGATATCACCGCGATCCGGGACAAGGTCCGCATCGAGGACGTGGTGGGCGACTATGTCCAGTTGCGCCGCGCGGGTGCGGACTCGATGAAGGGACTGTGTCCCTTCCATGACGAGAAGTCGCCGTCGTTCCACGTCCGGCCCAACCACGGCCACTTCCACTGCTTCGGCTGCGGCGAGGGCGGCGACGTCTACGCGTTCATCCAGAAGATCGAACATGTCAGCTTCGTCGAAGCCGTAGAGGTGCTCGCCGACCGGATCGGCTACGTGGTCACTTACACCGGTGGCGGCGGGGGCGTCCAACGCGACCGCGGAAGCCGCAGCCGACTGATCGCCGCGACCGCCGGAGCGCAGGAATTCTATTCCGCCGCACTGGATTCCGACGAGGCCGCGCAGGCC
>JAHBAP020000491.1 GCA_018500005.2 Mycobacterium sp.
CACCCTCTCGACAGCCCTGAGCGCGGTCGGCGCCCCGGCCGTCGCCAGCCCGTTCGCCGGGATCGGCGTCATCCAGCTCACCCAGCCGGCCCCCGAACACCGGGAGTTCACCCGGGCGGCCGTCGTCACCGATCTGCCCAACGAAATCCTGTCGGCGTTGCAAGCGGGCCTGTCGCAGTTCGGCATCAACCTGCCGCCGCTGCCGACGGGCCTGAGCCCGGCCGGCGCCCAGCCGGTGCAGACCGGACCGTTGTCCCCGGGTCTGACCACGCCGAGCTTGTCCCCCGGCCTGACGACGCCGAGCCTCTCGCCGGCTCTGACCACACCCAGCCTGACCGCGCCGGGCCTGACCACACCCAGCCTGACGGCCCCCGGCCTGACCACGCCCAGCCTGACGGCCCCAGGCCTGACCGCCCCGGGCGCGGCAGCGGTTCCGTCGCTGACCGATCCGGCGCTGGCCAACCCCGGCCTGACCGCACCGCAGGTGGGCCTGGACCCGTTGACCGCCCCGACCGGCATCGGCCTGCCTACCGAGATGCCGATCACCGCGCCCCCAGGCACCTATCCGATCCTCGGCGACCCGACGATCGGCCTGCCCGCAGCGCCGGCCCAGTCCACCGGCATCATCGGTGACCTGAGCAGCGCGGCCAACCAACTCGGCGTCGGACAGGCCATCGACCTGCTCAAGGGTGTGGTGATGCCGGGCATCACCCAGGCCATGCAGAACGCCGCGGGTGCGGCCGCGGCCGCTCCGGCTGCCGCGGCTCCCGCAGCCGAGGCGGCGGTTGCCGCGGCTCCCGCCATCGAGGCGGCGGCCGCCATCCCGGTCGGCTGACCACAGACCTGCATCGAAACGGCACCGCAGGGTGGGAGTCCGGGTCAACCCCTGGGCACGGCTCCCAAGAGGCCCCTGCGGTGCCGTTGCATGTGCAGCCCCTTCTGAACCATCAGTCACATAGTTCTCAAGAGTTAGCAATAGTCCGTGTCGTAACGCTAGGCACAACTAGCACATACGTAACATCCCGGATGTGACGTCCCGCCGGACACCTTCGATCCTGTTCACCGCTATCGCGGCGACAGTTTTCGTGGTGCCCCTTGCCGTCAACGGCGGCCTGCCCGGCGGCGTCCGGCACGACAAGGTCCGCGCCGAAGACACAGTCCTGGTCCAGCAGCCCCTGGCCGGCGTCGGCGGCGGCGAGACCATCCGTGAGATCAGCCAGGACGCGCCGTTCTCGATGGTGGCCCTGACCGGATCAGATCTGACCGGAACGACTGCCAAGATCCGGGCCAAGCAGGCCGACGGATCATGGGGCCCCTGGTACGACAGCGAGACCCTCTCGGACATCACCGACGAAAGCGGCTCGGGCCGGCAGGGAACCGACCCGGTCTACGTGGGCAGCACCACCGCGGTGCAGATCGCCGTGACTCGACCGCATGACGCGGCGCTCACCACCGCGCCCCCGGACAGCGGCCTGGACGCCGGCCGCGACCTGGGTTACATCCCGGCCAACGCCGAGCAGATGTTGTCGCAGAACATGTCGGCGGTGTTGATCACCCCGCCGAAGAGTCCGGTCGACCGGCAGTGGACACCGCCGAATGCGACCCTCGGACCCGGGCAGCCGCCGAACGTCATCAGCCGCGCCGACTGGGGGGCCGGCTCGGGAATGCGGTGCGGGGGGCCGTACTACGGCGACGGCGTCCGCGCGGCGGTGGTGCACCACACCGCCACCGGCAACAACTACGCCCCGGAGGACTCCGCGGCCATTCTGCGCTCGATCTACGCGTACCACACCATGACGCTGGGCTGGTGCGACATCGCCTACAACGCCCTGGTGGACAAGTACGGCCAGGTCTTCGAGGGCCGTGCCGGCGGAATCACGAAGGACGTCCTGGGTTCTCACACCGGCGGCTTCAACAGCGACGTGTGGGGCGTCTCGATGATCGGCAACTTCGAGGACGAGGATCCTCCGGACGTACTGATCAAGACCGTCGGACGGTTGCTCGGGTGGCGGCTGAGCCTGGACAAGGTCAACCCGCTGGGGATGGTGAACCTGAAGTCCGCCGGCGGCCAGTACACCGTGGTGCCGGGCGGTCGGGTGGTGGAACTGCCGGAGATCTTCGCCCACCGCGACGTCGGCAACACCGAATGCCCGGGCAGCCACGGCTACGCCACCATGGACCAGATCCGGAAAGTGGCCGCCAACTTCAACGGGCCGCCGGATGTCACCGAGTCGCTGCGCGGCGGGGCGATCCTGGCCCGCTGGGAGGCCGACGGCGCAGAGGCGAGCCCGCTGGGCAAGCCGATCACTCTGGAGGCCGCCGCCGACGGCGCGGCGCGGTATGCGAATTTCGAGCGCGGCGCGATGTACTGGTCACCGGAGACCGGCGCCCAGCCGCTGACCGGGGCGATCTACACCGCGTGGGCCTCGCTGGGTTACGAGCGTGGGGCGCTGGGCCTGCCGACCAGCGGCGAGATCCCCGAACCCGAGTGGATCGTGCAGAACTTCCAGCACGGCACGCTGAATTTCGATCGCCAAACCCACAACGTGATCCGCGTCATCGACGGGGTCGACCTGGTGCTGCCGCCGCCGCCTATCGACGGCCCGCCGACGCAGTTGGAGCGATTCAGCCGGGTGACGACAAGCGGGTCTTAGACCCCCGTGCCAGCACCCCCGCGC
>JAHBAP020000203.1 GCA_018500005.2 Mycobacterium sp.
CCATGGGCGTTCCTCGCCTCGGGCAATGTTTTCGGTGAAGTCCTGAGAGACCAAGAAGTTACGGAACCGTGGTTAACAGCAGGTGACCGACTCCGAAAGACCGGGCTAATTCGACCGTCGCATCGGGCCGTGAATCCGGTTGGCGCGCAGTGCGACTCGTAAGTTCGCCCCGGCGTTGAGGTTTGGTCATCCGGCGTTCACGAGTGATCGGCAATTTTTGCTCGCTTCCGTTGCGAGCGTGTGAAGAGCTACGCCTCCACACCTCCGACGAACTCGCCAACGAATACAGCGAATTCATCCAGGGATGCAGTGATGGCGTCGACTGGCTGGCGGGCATACACGTTCCGGTGTTGCTCGATGGGCTTGGTGACCGGCTCAACAATGGTCGGCCAGCGGCCAGCCCACTAGCGCTAGCCGTGCGGCGACCTGGTTGATCTCGTTGCTGTTCGGTTCTTTTGCGGTGACGGTGCGCACGGCCTGGCGGATCTGATCCTCAGTCGCCGGGCTGTCGGGATTTCCCTCCCGCAGGACCGCCCAACTGGCTCGAACGACCTCGTCCTCCTCCAACGATCGCGAAAGCAACGCGAGGAGCGGGTAGTAATCGGTGGGTGGAACTCCGTCGGGATACCCCTTGTGCAACCAGTGGAGAACGGACTGGAAGTAGCTCGTCGAGGAGGTTGGCTCGGCGCTGGTCATCATGCCCTCACTTTTTGGGAAACATCGGGAAGAGATCGATACCGAAGTGATGGATGATCGTTGACCGGGTGATCCATGCGACTGCAGTAACGATCACCAGACCCACGAAGACGAAAAGAAGAATCCCCAGAAATTTCAGCGGCGGGTTCGGTTTGTGGACAATATGGTCCGCCTCCTCGCCCCCTGCTCCGTAGGAGTAGGCAAGCAATCCGGTTGCGAACAGGGCGGGAAGTCCGGCGCCGAGAATGAGCCCGACCACCAGCACCCTGAAGGTTGCTTCGAGGTAATTCATCAGGTTCCTTCTGCCCTTAGACCGAGATGGTCTTCGTCGTCTCGTGGATCTTCGTCGTCGCGGCGCGAACATCCGCGGGGACAACGGAGTTTGTGGCCTCGTCCCAGTCGGCGTTGACGTTGTTGTGGTCAACTTTCTGCTGCTGGGCACGCCACCACATGGATCCCGACAGCGCCACGAGGGTCAGGAAGATGACGGCGTCGCCAGCCAGTCGTGAACCGCTGAGATCCTTGATGACGTAGGACAACCAGTACGAGAGTGCGCCAACCAGTGCGGCGGCAGGGAGCGTAATCAGCCAGGCCGTCGCCATGCGGCCGGCAACCGACCAACGAACCTGCGCGCCGGATTTGCCGAGGCCGCTACCCAGGATCGAGCCTGTCGCGACGTGGGTCGTCGACAACGCCATGCCCGCTGCGCTGGAACTGAGAATGATTGCCGCCGAGGATGCCTCCGCGGCGAGGCCCTGCGGGGATTCGATCTCGACAAGGCCTTTGCCGAGGGTGCGGATGACCCGCCAGCCACCCAGGTAGGTACCCAGACCGATGGCGATCGCGCAGGTGGCGATGATCCACAACGGCAGGCCGTTCTGTTTGACGTCACCCGTCAGATGTCCGGTGGTGATCAGCGCCAGGGCGATCACGCCCATGGTCTTCTGGGCATCGTTGGTGCCGTGGGCGAGGGCGACCAGCGATGCGGTGGCGACCTGACCCCAGCGGAAGCCCTGCTCGCGCCGCCGGTGCAGCACCTTGCGGGTAATGCGGTAGACCAACCAGGTTCCACAGGTGGCGACCAGACCGGCGATCACGGGTGCCGCCAGAGCCGGGATCAGAACCTTCTGGGTGACACCCGACCAATTCACGCCGCTGAAGCCGAGTGCGGCGAGACCGGCGCCGATCAGTCCGCCGAACAGTGCGTGCGAGGAACTCGACGGGATGCCGAACAGCCAAGTCAGCAGGTTCCAGAGGATGCCGCCGATCAGCCCGGCGAAAATGATCGTCAGCCCCATGGATGCATCGATCCCCGGCAGTAGCTGCCCGGTCTTGGAATCCTGCACTTTCAGAACCGATGTGGTCACCGTTACCGCGACCTCGACGGACAGGAATGCGCCGACCAGGTTCAGCACGCCGGCCAGTAACACCGCTACTTTCGGCCGTAGAGCCTGGGTCGCGATCGAAGTTGCCATCGCGTTTCCGGTGTCGTGGAATCCGTTGGTGAAATCAAACGCCAACGCGGTGGCGATCAACAGCGCGAGAATGATCGTTTCGGCACTCATCGATCTCATGGTGCGCGGCTATAGGTCAAGGCCGCCAACTGGATCCGATCATTACACCCACTGTTCACTCACCCTTTAGCTCGGCGCAGGGAGGCGTTTCCAATTACGCGGACAGAAGCCGGCTTGGGGTATCGCTTCGAGCTGTGATCGCAGGCTGGCTATGAACACGACTCAGCGGGACGGGGCTGTTCCCACCCCGGTGATGATCACCCGCACACTGTTGGCGAGTCGGGTCGTGAAGTCGGCCGGACTCGCTGCGGCCGGGTCCTCGCCCTTGGCGCCGTGCGCGCAGTCGGTGAGGACCCCCGCGAGTTGCGCGACGGTGAGTCCAGAAGCGGCGAGGTCGATTTCCCCGTTCTTCACGGCCCGCTTCAATGCGGTGGCGAGGATCTTCTCCGCCCGCTCATTGGCCGTGCGGGCGATCTCGCCGCACAGCGTGCCGTGCCGGTCATATAGCTCGGCCGCATAGGGGGATCCCGAGGTCAGTTCGACGAACTGAAGGAATCGCGCTCGCAGGAGTTTCGTGATCCGGGTTTCGATGTCCAGATCGGGGTCGTCGGCAACAGCCTGCATCTGCGCGAGGTGATCCTCGTGTAAGCGGGACACCAGGGCGCGGAACAGCTCCTCCTTGCTGCTCCAGTGCGCGTAAACGGTGGCCCGGGACACGTCGGCGCGGCGGGCGATGCTCTCGATGGATGTCCTGCGGTATCCGAACGCGGTGAACTCCGCCAGCGCCGCGAGGCCGATCGCCTCGCTCGTCGTCAGGGTCCCTCCCACCCGACCATGATCTACATACTTGACACTTTTCGCAAGAACTGTCTAGTTTGAGCGAATGGTCGCCAAGTCCACAGCCGTTCTCGTCACCGGTTGCTCGACAGGCATCGGCCGGGCCACTGCGTTGCGCCTGGCCAAAGCCGGTCACACCGTCTACGCAACGGCCCGGCGTGTCGACTCGATCGCCGACCTCCGGGCAGCGGGAGCCCATACGCTTGCTCTCGACGTGACCGATGAGGCGTCGATGACCGCGGCCGTCGAGCAGGTGGTTGCCGAGCAGGGCGCCGTCGGAGTCCTGATCAACAACGCCGGCTACTCCCAGTCCGGCGCGATCGAGACGTTGTCGATGGACGATCTCCGCCGCCAGTTCGAGACGAACGTGTTCGGGCTCGTCCGCATGTGCCAGCTGGTGTTGCCGGGAATGCGGCGACAGGGCTGGGGCCGCATCGTCAACATCAGTTCCATGGGCGCGAACTTCACCTTCCCCGGCGGGGGCGCCTACCACGCCTCCAAGTACGCGGTGGAGGCGATCAGCGACGCACTTCGGTTCGAGGTCAAGGGATTCGGCGTCGGCGTGACCGTCATTCAGCCCGGTCTGATCCGAACCGAGTTCGCATCGACTGCCCAAACCGGCCTGGCGACCGACGACGGTCCCTATGCGGAGTTCAACGCCTCGGTGGGGGCTGCGACCGAGGACGCCTACGCCAAAGGTCCGCTGGCCAAGCTGGGGGGTGACGCCGACAGTGTGGCCAAAGCCGTCGAAAAGGCCATCACCGCCAAGCATCCGCCGATCCGGGTGCGCGTCACCCCATCGGCGCACGTCCTCGTCGGCCTCAACGGCATGATGAGCGACGGCATGTGGGACAAGTTCCTGGCCGGCCAGTTCCCCCGCCCGGGCGCCTCGGCCCGCTAAGGCTGCTGCGCCCGTGTCGGGCCCAGCAGAAGAGCCTTGACGTCGCCGCCGGTTTTGACGCTGTGCACCAGCAGATAGGCCGACAGGAAAAGCATCCCGCCGAACACCGCGACCACGCCGAGGGCCATCCCGCCCGGGCTGAAGTGATCTCGCCACGCCACCCATATGCCGGCCAGCAGCAGGAAGGTCATGAAGTCCAGGTTGAACTGGCCGGGCCATTCCATCTTGGCCATGTCTCCGAAGAAGATCGGCAGGAGATTCGCGCCGTGGTTCGCGATGGTCACCCCGGTGTAGACCAGGATGGCGGTCAGGCACGCTGCGAGGAATACGCGGAACAGAGTCATGGCCTCAGCCTGCCACCGAATTAACGCAGTCGCAGGCCAAAACTGACGAGGCCGGCTGCCTTCTTGATCAGATCGGCGAGCGCTTCGGGTTCCTGACGGAGATCGTCGTGCCGCCACGCCAGGCTGATGATGCCGTTCCAACTCGCCCACAGGATGGTGGCGGTCTTCTGCGGATCGAGTTGGCGCACAGTGCCTTCGGCGATGCCACGCTGGATCGCATCGACCATCCGGGCATTCTGTTCATCGACTCGACGGCTCAACAGCTCGGCGGTGTCGGCAGCGGCCGG
>JAHBAP020000483.1 GCA_018500005.2 Mycobacterium sp.
CGATGTCGCGGCCGATGCGGAACTCGTCGGGACTTTCGAAAACCCGCTCGTCGCGGTGCGCGGAGCCGGGGACCAGCAGCACGGTGTCGCCTTCATGCAGCGTCGTTCCGTGGAACTCGACGTCGTTGGCGACCACCCGGGCCAGGATCTGGCTGGAGGTGTCATACCGTAGCGTCTCCTCGATCCACAGTGGGATCCGAGAGTGATCGTTGTGCACCTCGGCGAGTTGGTCGGGGTTCACGCCGCCCCAATACATCGCATTGCCAAGCAGTTTGGTCGTGGTTTCGTTGCCGGCGACCACCATCAGGAACAAGAACGCCATGATCTCGTCGTCGCGGAGTCGGTCGCCCTCGATCTCGGCGTCCAGTAGTGCTGAAGTGAGGTCATCGTGCGGCGCCCTGCGTCGTTGCCTGACCATATCGGCGTAGTAGACCAGCAGATCCATCGCGGCCGCCATCGCGGACTGCGGAACGTCGGTGACACCATCCTCCCGGTGCATGACCGCGTCGGCCAGGGCGCGCAGCTGCTGACGGTCCTGTCGAGGCACCCCGACGAGCTCGGAGATCACATCCATCGGCAGCTTGCCGGCGAAATCAGTGATGTAGTCGAAGCTGTCGCTCTGCAGGGCTGCGTCGAGATGTTGTCGGGTCAGTTCGACTACGCGGGATTCCAGTTCGCGGATCCGCCGCGGGGTGAACCCCTTGGAGACCAGGGTGCGTTGGCGGAGATGGGCGGGATCGTCCATCGCCAGGAAAGACATGGTCCGGTAGGCCTCCGGCGTGCGGGAGATCGGGTCCAGTGACACCCCGAGCTTGTTCGACAGCGCGGTGCTGTTGCGGAAACCGTTGTGGACGTCGGAATGTCGGGTGAGCGCCCAGAAGTTCAACTCGTCATTGCGGTACAGCGGAGCCTCGTCGCGCAGGCGTTTGTAGAACGGATAGGGATCCTCGTGGAAGTCGTAGTCGTACGGATCGAGGACCAGGTCGACGGTACTCATTCGCCCGAACCCAGAATCAGGCTCGCCACATAGCCCAGTCGGTCCGCGATCTGGCGGTAGGTGAACGCCCCGCTGCCGGCTTGTACCAGGGCTCCGAAGTAACTCATCTCGCACGCTGCCACGGTCCGGGTGTCGCCGTCGGGGCCCAGCGCCGACTTGATGCGCTTATGGATCTCGGCGCCGATACGATCCCGCACCGGCAGCACTGCCGCGTCGTTGCCCAGCAGGGCGGTGGTGCAGGCCGCGGCGACCTCCGGCTCGTCGGCGACCACCATGGCCAGGCTTCTTAGCGTCTGCTGGACGCGGCTGAGCCGGGTCTCATTGACGTCGGTGAAGTACGGCACTTCGCGTACCAGATCCAGGTACACCTCGGCCACTAGATGATTCTTCGAGGAGAAGTACGTGTACGCGGTCGCGGGTGCCACATTCGCGCGGGCCGCTACCGACCGCACCGTCAGGTCGGCGTAGGAGGATGCGCGCAGCGTTTCCAGTGCAGCGGCTACCAGCTTGCGGAAGGTCTCTTCCTGGCGGGGCCGGCGCGCGATCACCACGCCATCGCTGGACATGTGTCTACCATACGGCTTCGACGGTGACCGGCGCAAGCGCCGAAAACGATCTTGCATCAGCCCATATGCTGCGGCTATGGTTCCGTTCAGCGATATCGGACAGGTGTCCATGAAAGCCAGGAGTCGCGGATGGCCATAGCAACCGAAAGCAACAGTGATCTGTTCATCGACGGACAGCTGGTGCCCGGTGGTGCGGGCCGCTTTCCCACGATCAACCCGGCCACCGAGGAGGTGCTGGGCACCGCTGCCAACGCCGACCCCGCTGATACGGACCGCGCCATCGCCGCGGCCCGGCGCGCGTTCGACGGCACCGACTGGTCCACCGACACCGCCTTGCGGGTGCGCTGCATCAGGCAGTTGCAGGACGCCATGCGCGAGCACATCGAGGAACTGCGTGAGATCACCATGGCCGAGGTCGGCGCTCCCCGCATGCTCACCGCGGCAGCCCAATTGGAGGGCCCGGTAAGTGATCTGTCGTTCTCCGCCGACACCGCCGAGAACTACCACTGGAGGACGGACCTCGGCGTCGCCACACCGATGGGTATCAGGACTCAACGCACCCTGGTTCGCGAACCCATCGGCGTCGTCGCCGCCATCACCCCGTGGAACTTCCCGCACCAGATCAACCTCGCCAAGATCGGGCCCGCGCTGGCCGCCGGCAACACCGTCGTCCTCAAACCCGCACCCGACACCCCCTGGTGCGCAGCGGTTCTCGGCGAGTTGATCGCCGAACACACCGAATTCCCGCCGGGCGTGCTCAACATCGTCACCTCCGACGACCACGCGGTTGGCGCGATGTTGTCCAGGGACCCACGCGTCGACATGGTGTCGTTCACCGGTTCCACCGCCACCGGCAGGGCGGTGATGGCCGCCGGTGCGGAAACCATCAAGAAGGTCTTCCTGGAACTGGGCGGGAAGTCGGCCTTCCTGGTGCTGGACGACGCCGACCTCCCCGCGGCCTGCGCGATGGCCGCCTTCACCGCCGCCATGCACGCCGGGCAGGGCTGTGCGATCACCACCCGACTGGTCGTCCCGCGAGCCCACTATGACGAAGCGGCGGCGGCGGCTGCGGCGACCATGCTGGGCCTCAAGCCCGGTGACCCGACCAGTCCCGGAACCATCTGCGGACCCGTCATTTCCGCCCGTCAACGTGACCGGGTGCAGTCCTATCTCGACCTGGCGGTCGCTGAGGGCGGCAGCTTCGCCTGCGGGGGCGGCCGTCCCGCCGACCGCGATCGGGGCTTCTTCATCGAACCCACCGTCGTCATCGGCCTCACCAACGACGCCCGGGTGGCCCGGGAGGAGATCTTCGGCCCCGTGCTGACCGTCATCGCCCACGACGGTGACGACGACGCCGTCCGCATCGCCAATGACTCGCCCTATGGATTGTCGGGCACGGTGTTCAGCGCCGACCCGCAGCGCGCACAGGCGGTGGCCAACCGACTGCGGGTCGGCACGGTCAATGTCAACGGCGGGGTCTGGTATTCGGCGGATGTTCCGTTCGGCGGTTACAAAC
>JAHBAP020000049.1 GCA_018500005.2 Mycobacterium sp.
CACCCGCACGGGCACCGCCGCAGCCGCTCCCCGGCGGGGCGCCTCGACCGGAACATTCGTGGCCCCCCTGCCTTCCGCCGTGCAAACCCCCGCCGCGCTGTCCGCACCGGTTCAGGTCAGCGACGCACTGCCGCCGGTCCCGGATGGCACGCTGCCAGCGGTGCGGATCGCCGAGACGCTGCCCGATCCGGCGGTGCACCGGGCCCGCGTCGAAGCGGCATTGGCTCTTCTGCGGGATGCGGAAAGCCCCTTGCGGAAGCTCGTTCTGGCACGTGCGCTGCGCCTCGCGGCCGATGGCGTCATCGACCCGATCCTGCTGCTGCACCGGCTGGCCGGCGCCGACCCGCACGCCAGCGCATACCTGGCCGACCTGTCCCCCGCCGGACTCTCCGGCGCGGTTCTGGTGGGTGCCAGCCCCGAACTGCTGGTTGCCCGCCACGGTGATCGGGTGACCTGTCAGCCGTTCGCCGGTTCGGCACCCCGATCCACCGACCCCGACACCGACGCGGCCGGGGGCGGGCCCCGGGCGCCCTCGGCAAAGACCCGCCACGAACACCAACTCGTCGTCGACACCATGCGGGCCGCTCTGGCACCGATGTGCCGCACCCTGCAGATCGCACCGCAACCGCAACTGACGCGCACCGCCGCGCTGTGGCATCTGGCCACCCCGATTCGCGGCACGCTACGCGAAACCAACACCACAGCTTTGGATCTGGCGATGGCACTGCACCCCACCCCGGCCGTCGGCGGGGTGCCGACCGCTACGGCGGTCGACCTGATCGCCGACCTGGAGGGCGATCGCGGCTTCTACGCCGGCGCGGTCGGATGGTGCGACGGCGTCGGTGACGGCCGCTGGGTGGTGGCCATCCGCGGTGCCGAACTGTCCGCCGACCGCCACAGCGCTCTGGCGCGGGCCGGCGGGGGCATCGTCGCCGAGTCCGACCCCGACGAGGAAGTCACCGAAACAACCACGAAATTCCGCACCATCCTGGCCGCGCTGGGAGTCGAGACGTGAGCAGCAACATCCGATTGGCCCGGCCCGGCGACGAGGCCGATATCGTCGCGATGATCTACGAACTCGCGGAGTTCGAGGACGCCCCGGAAGAATGTACGGTGACCGAAAGTCAGATCACCACAGCACTTTTCGGCGATGGAACCCGACCGGCAGTAGCGTCCTGCCATATCGCCGAGGTCGACGGGGTGACGGCGGCTATCGCGTTGTGGTTCCGCACCTTCTCCACCTGGGACGGCGTTGCGGGCATCCATCTGGAGGACCTGTTCGTACGCAGCGACTTTCGCCGCCGCGGGCTGGCGAAGGCACTGCTGGCCACCCTGGCCAGAGAGTGCGTGGACAACGGCTACAGCAGGCTCGGTTGGGCGGTTTTGGACTGGAACACCGACGCGATCAACCTCTACGACTCAGTCGGCGGGCGGCCGATGAGCGAATGGATCACCTACCGGGTGTCGGGTCCGGAACTGTCGGCGCTGGCCGAATCCTGAGCGCCCGCAAGCCATTGCAGGGTTTCGCGGCTGAACAGCAGCGCGAGGACCGCCACCGCGATCAGCGCCACCGGAACGGCGTACAACCATTGGTGCGACCCCACGCCGATGTACCAACTGACCGGTAGCAGCAGCATCTGGGCATAGATCCCGATGCCACGCCCCCAGCGGCGTCCGGTCCACAGCGCCCACGCGGCGGCCAGCAGGGCCGCCCCGAACAGGCCGAACCACAACGCATTTCCGTAACCGTTGACGATATGCCGATCCGCGCCGGCCAGGCCGCGGACCGCGAACACCACCGCGGCGAGCGTCAGCGCGGCGCCCTGCAATGCCACCAGCACGGCGGCGCGTCGCACGCTCTGCGGGATCATTCCCCGACCCGGGTGGTGATCTGCTGCAGAACGGCGGTGGCGATCCGGTCGGAGTCGCCGAACCGGGAGGCGCTGACCGCGATCAGCACCGGACCGGCGGCGCGGTAGAGGGTGGCGCACTGGGCCTGGCACAGCGCGAACGTCTTCTGGTCGAGCACCTGGGTGGTCACGGCCAGATTGGACGCCCCGAGTTCGGAGCAGGCGCGCAATGACTTGCCGACGGTGGTCAGGGCATCGCGGGCTGCGAACGAATCCGGGTAGACCGCGACGGCCTGGGTGACGGCCCGACTGGCCGCCCCGGTGTAGGTCACCGACCGGAACTCGTTGAACCCACTGGTGAAGGCGACGTCCTGGTCGAACACCGCGTGGCATTCGCTCGGGTATTGCCCGTCGTACTGATGCTGGCCGCCGGGTGAGTCGAGTTGCTCGCCGGGGATCAGATCGGCGTTGCCGGCGATGGTCCGGACGTCCTCGACGCTGAGCACCAGTGCCGGCGCGGGCGGGGCGGCGACAGCTACCGGGACCGCGACGAGGGGGCAACAGGCCAGCGCTGCGGCTGCCATCAGTGTGCGCATACCCCTCAGATTAGGCTCATGGCTCGTGCGCGCCGTGTTGATCGTCCACCCCAACGCCACGTCGCCGACACCGGCGGGCCTCGAGCCCCCCCGCGCGCCGCCCGGGAGCCCCGCGGGGCCCGGCCTCGGGCCGCCCCCCCCGCGC
>JAHBAP020000097.1 GCA_018500005.2 Mycobacterium sp.
CGACGAAAACGACTACCTGCATGTGGTTCGCTCCGCCGCGCATGTGCTGGTGACCGGACCCACCGAGATCGGCAAATCACGCAGGATTCTGCTTCCCGCAGCGCTGTTGTGGGGCGGCCCGGTGGTGTTCGTATCCTCGAAAGATACCGAGCTGCAACTGCTGTCAGCCCGCCGCTGCTTCGGGCCCAGCGCCCTGATCGACCTGCGTCCCGACTACGACGCCGACTACTTCGGCGTCGACAACCTGGCGTTTGACCCGACCACCCTGATCACCACACCCGACCAGGCGGTGACCGCAGCCAACACGATGATGCAGATGTCGGCGGTGGGACTCGGCTCCGGCGCCGACCAGGTGTCCGACGCCGGGATCTGGGAGGCGAACACCGAGGCCCCGTTGTCGGCGATGCTTTATGCCGCCTCCCCGATGGGAAACAACAAGGGCATGGACTGGGTTCTGCTGGCGGTCGACAACATGACCAAGCTGGAGCCCGATGCCGATCCCACGCTGTGGAAGGAACCCGGCTGGTCCTCGGCCGCGCAGATCGTGCGCCACCTTCCGCTGTTCAGCAATGCGCTGCTGCGCACCCTGGATATGGACGCCCGGCAGCGCGACAGCATCGCGCTGACCATGCGCAAGGCGGTGATGCCGTGGATGCGACTTGCTTTGCGCGGCAAAACCTACCGGCCGTTTGACGCCGCGTTTCTCGACGATCCGCAAGCCACCTTGTATGTGCTCTCCCCGCCGGAGGGGTCGATCGCCGGCGCGGCGGTGACCCTGCTGGAGCATCTCATCAAGGTGTGGCGGGCCAAGACTGCCCGCAAGGAGATGCTGCACCGTCTGCTCATCGTGATCGACGAGGCGGCCAACGTGGCACCGATGCCGGCACTGAGGCGACATGTCAGCGAGGGCCGCGGCTTGGGTGTGAATCTGCTTGTGGCAGTGCAGGCGACGTCGCAGTTGGACACGGTGTACGGAAACAACTACGCCCGGGAGCTGCGGGACACATTCCCGGCATCGCTCATCATGTTCGGTGCGCCGGAGTCGGACCTGTTGCGGCGAGCAGAGGAATGGACACTGCTCACCACTCGACGCCAGGAGAGCTTCGATCAGGCGAGCAGTCAGAAGACGCTGTCGTCGCATGAGGGTTCCACGCTGGAGTACCGGCGGCTGCTGCCCGAGAACACCGAGCATGCGCGTCTACTGATCCGCGGCACCGCGGGGCATCAGACCGAAATCCCTGACTGGACAGAGTTTTTGAGGCGATATGACCTCGAGCGGGAACGTCGTATCTCAGCAGCGAACGCCGCTTACCGACAACTCAACGACAACCCTGGGGCGGCGTGATGGTCAACACCCTCGGGATGAGCGAGGTCCAACAGGAACTCCTGACGGTGCTGACCGCGGCCGGGTGCCCGATCACCGCGACCGAGTTGCGCATCAGGGCCAACACCAGTCGGCCCGTGCCGCTGGTCACTGAGCAGGTGTATCGCAGGTTGGTGGCCCTGGAGCGCCGTGGGCTGATCCGCCGGGCGCCAACGCCGGGCCGGCGTGACACGTCGTGGCAGCCGACCGAGGCCGCCGCCAGAAAGGGGTTCGGATCGTGAGGAAGACCCGTCGGGGCCCGTGGCTCAGTGGCCTGTTCGTCGCATTGATCGGTTCGGTCTGGATGGCCGGCCAGGTGATCGGCGGAGTCATCGGGATGGTCGCCGGGATTCTGCACGCCGATGACGAGCTGGCGCCGGCCAGTGTGGCGGCCGGTCCGGCCCCGGGCGGCGAGAGGGAACAGGTGAGCAATGCCCCTTGGTGATTCCGCGCTGCGGAGCTTCATGGCCGAACACGGCTACCTAGACCCCGCCTGTCGGGGCGCGTTGGGAAGGACAATATGGGTAAGCGACAACAGGACCCCGCGCAGGGGGATCTGTTCAGCCTCCTGGAGGAAGGAGACGGCGATGAGCCGGGAGTTTCTGGACATCCTCAACGAGGTGTATCCCCGATACCTGCCCCTGCCGCCGGAGTGGACCGCCCAGGAGCAGCACCAATACCTGGTGCAGGAGTCAGAACGGCTGAGCCGGATGGTGGGGGAGTTGGCCGATCAGCTCGCGGAGCAGTCGGTGACGCAGTGGACACGCAGCCACGGACACCATCCCGACTATCTGACCAAGGTGGGATTGCTCAACAACGCCCGGACGACAGCACGCGAGCAGATCCTGAACAACGAGGTTTACGAACAGATTCCGGTGAGCGAGCACGAGACGGACGAGGACCTCGACGTGACCCGCGAGGAACCACCACAGGCCCGCGACGGGGTCCCGTGGGACCGGAGGTGGACAGAACCGGACTGGCGGAGCGACCCCAGCGAGGAGATGGAGACCTTGATCGAGCAGATCTGGCCGGAACCGAGGTTTTCGATGCTGTTCCGGATCAAGGCGGGCTACCTGCTGGCCGCGCGTCAGGAAGACGGACTGCCGAACCCGACCGCCAGCGACTCGCCGCTGGCGCAGGAACTGGCGACGCTGGTGTATCAGGATCTGCGCAGCGACGGCCTTCCGGAGCGTTAACCGACCAGTCGTCCCTGTTCGACCCGGCGACCGATCGTCCCACCGATCCCCGCCAGATCGACCCCGGC
>JAHBAP020000407.1 GCA_018500005.2 Mycobacterium sp.
AGTGTCGGGCGCCCCCGCGCAGAGCACGAGCTGCCCGCCGGGGTGTAATCGGGGGGCCGCGGCGATCAGGTGCGGCACACCCTTCTGCCGAGTGATGCGGCCGACAAAAGCCACCATCGGCCGGGACGGGTCGACGCCGAGTTCGGCGAGCACCGACTCCTCGGCGTCGGGCGGGGCCGGATACCAGACGGCGGTGTCGATGCCGTTCTTGACCACATGCACCCGGGCCGGGTCCAGGGCGGGGTAGACGGTCAGCACGTCGTCGCGCATCCCCGAACTCACCGCAATCACCGCGTCGGCGGCCTGAATCGCGGTGCGCTCCACCCATAGCGACACCTGATATCCGCCGCCGAGTTGTTCGGCCTTCCACGGCCGCATCGGCTCGAGTGAATGGGCCGTCAGCACGTGCGGGACGCCGTGCAGCATCGCAGCGAGATGGCCGGCCATGCCGGTGTACCAGGTGTGGGAGTGCACGACGGTGGCAGGTCGGTCCGGCCGGGAGACGGCGTCGGCCATCCGCAGGTCCGTCGACAGGGTGGACAGCGCCGCGTTTGCATCAGCCAACGCCGGATCGGGTTGGTGGGCGAACGCCGTCTCCCGCGGCACGCCCATGCAATGAACGTCCACTTCGCACAGGCGACGCAACTGCGCCACGAGTTCGGTGACGTGCACGCCCGCGCCGCCATACACCTCGGGGGGATACTCCCGGGTCATCATCGCCACCCGCATACCGCTGACGGTAGTGCAACTCGCGGCAGTGAAACCTCGATTGCCCTAGCCGTCTTACGAACGGGTGGTTAGGTTTACTTCCATGAGGGAGTTGCCGCACGTGCTGGGCATTGTCCTGGCCGGAGGCGAGGGGAAGCGGCTGTATCCGCTGACGGCGGACCGTGCCAAACCCGCGGTGCCATTCGGAGGGGCCTACCGACTCATCGACTTCGTGCTGTCCAACCTGGTCAACGCGCGTTATCTGCGGATCTGCGTTCTGACGCAGTACAAGTCACACTCGCTGGACCGGCACATCTCGCAGAACTGGCGGTTGAGCGGTCTGGCGGGGGAGTACATCACGCCGGTGCCTGCCCAGCAGCGCCTCGGGCCGCGCTGGTACACCGGCTCGGCCGACGCGATCCATCAGTCGCTCAACCTGATCTACGACGAGGATCCGGACTACATCGTGGTGTTCGGTGCCGACCACGTGTACCGGATGGATCCCGAGCAGATGGTGAAGTTCCACATCGAAAGCGGCGCGGGCGCAACGGTTGCCGGCATCCGGGTGCCGCGAGAGGAGGCCTCGGCCTTCGGCTGTATCGAGGCCGACGAATCGGGCCGGATCCGCAGTTTCGTGGAGAAGCCTGCCGAGCCGCCGTCGACTCCGGACAACCCGGACCAGACGTTCGTCTCGATGGGCAACTACATCTTCACCACCAAGGTCCTCGTCGATGCGATCCGCGCCGACGCCGATGACGACACCTCCGATCACGACATGGGCGGCAACATCATTCCGCGGCTTGTCGAGGACGGGATGGCGGCGGTGTACGACTTCAACGACAACGAGGTGCCCGGCGCCACCGAACGAGACCACGGCTACTGGCGCGACGTCGGAACCTTGGACGCCTTCTACGACGCCCATATGGATCTGGTGTCGGTGCACCCGGTGTTCAACCTCTACAACAAGCGCTGGCCGATCCGGGGCGAGTCGGAGAACCTCGCCCCGGCGAAGTTCGTCAACGGTGGTTCGGCGCAGGAATCGGTGGTCGGAGCGGGCAGCATCATTTCGGCTGCCTCGGTTCGCAATTCGGTGCTTTCGAGCAATGTCGTCGTCGACGACGGCGCGATCGTCGAGGGCAGCGTGTTGATGCCCGGTGTCCGGGTGGGTCGCGGCGCGGTGGTTCGCCGGGCGATCTTGGACAAGAACGTCGTCGTGGGCCCGGGTGAAATGGTCGGGGTTGACCTGGAGAAGGACCGCGAACGGTTTGCGATCAGCGGCGGCGGGGTGGTCGCCGTCGGCAAGGGTGTGTGGATCTAGCCCGCCTCGATGATCTGAACGCCTTTCCAAAACGCGACATGGTCTCTGATCTGGCCCGCCTTGGTGCTCGGTTCGGGGTAGAACCATGCGGCGTCGGGGTTGGTCTGGCCGCCGACGGTCACCGTGTAGTAGTGCGCCGTTCCCTTCCACGGGCATACGGTCGTCGTGGCACTATCCGAGAAGTATTCGCGGCGTAGGCAATCCGCCGGGAAGTAGTGATTTCCCTCCAGGCGCACCGTCTCCGGCGCTTCGGCGAGCACGGCACCGTTCCAGACCGCCCTGATCACTGCGGACCGCCCTGCATAGCCGTTTGGCGGCGTTTGCGACGCCGCAGTAGCCACACCGCGGCCCAGATCATCGCGATCAGGATGATCAGCACGAGGGCCGGTATCAGGATCGCGACGAAGGTCAGGCTGACGCTGGTGATGTCCTCGGCGGTGCTCAGCACGGGCGCGGCCACCCCGGCGGTGGCGACGTTGGCCACCGGACGGACCGCGGTCTTGGTCAGGCTCACCACCAGGGCGGTGACCACCCCGATGACCACCGGCACCCACTGGCCGCTGCGGGCGAACTCGCCCGGATCGGTCACCGCCGCGGTCTGAGCGGCTGTCCCGGAGGCGAACACGATGCCGCCGGAGGTCGGCCTGACGAAGGTCTGAACGGCGTCGTTGACGGTGTCCAGTGCGGGGATCTTGTCGGCGACGATCTCCACGACGAGCAGCACCGCGACGATGGCGATCACCCAACCGTTGGCCAGCCACGACCAACCTGCGGGCAGGTTTACCAGGTTGGTGTAGCGGTCGAGAAGGCCCATCGACAGCAGTGGGATGTAGGCGTTCAGCCCGGCTGCGGTGGCCAGCCCGAATCCGGTCATCAGTTCCAACGCGGCCTCCTCGGCGAATTCTTTGCCTTAAGGATGACCTTAGGGGCGGCGTTGCGCGGCAAAGCAGGCCGAAAGGCTGCGACCGAAGTCTCCAAGGCCACCCGCTGTCCGGGCTCTAAACTCGGAAACGGACCGGTTGTCGGTGTCGGTCCGAAGCCTGTTCGAAGGGAGGGGCGACGTCGATGACGGACCGGTTCACCGACATCACCCGGATGGCCCCCGAAACAGCGCAGGCACTGCTGCGCGCCAGTGCAGACAGCATGCTGGATCCCCAGGTGCTCTTGGAAGCCGTCCGCGATGATGACCAACAGGTGGTCGACTTCCGCTACCTCAGCGCCAACAGAGCGGCCTGCAGTTATCTCGGGTTGCAGGAGAGCGACCTGGTCGGCCACACCCAGTTGGAGAACTCGCCCAATCTGAGGGGTTCAGAGCTACAGCGGCGCTACATCCAGTGTCTGGCGGATGGCGAACCGGTGATCCTGGCGGATTACCCGTTCTTCAACCAGATCCTCGCCGATGCCCGCCGCTACGACCTCCAAGCCACTCGGGCCGGTGCTGATCTGCTCAGCCTCACCTGGCGCGACGTCACCGACCGCTTCTTCACGATGCAGCGCATCGCGGAATCCGAACTCAAATATCGCCTGATCGCCGAGAACTCCAGCGACGCCGTCTTTCATGCCCGGGACGGCCGGGTCGTGTGGGTCTCGCCGTCCATCGAAAGCTTGCTCGGCGCACCTCCTCAGCACTGGGTGGGCCGAGACATGCGCGACTCCGTGCCCTTCGAGGACCGAGCGGCTCATGACCGCCAGGTCGAGGCCCTCGCCGCCGGCGGCGAAGTCCAGGAACGGGCCCGGGTGATCGGGGCGGACGGGGTCACCCACTGGATCCACATCCACTCCAAGCCGTTCTACGACAGCCAGGGTCGCCAGGACGGTTTCACGTCTTCGTTCCGCCTGATCGACGACGAAGTGGCCGCCGAGCAACAGGCGAATCTGGCTCGCCGACAACAAGCCAGGGCCGACGCACGCTTCCGCGAGTCGATGGACAACTCCGCCATCGCCATGTGCATCGTCGCCCCGGACGGCCGGCTGATGGAGGTCAACGCCGCCATGTGCGACCTGTTCGACTACGACGCCGAGACCTTGGTGACCAAGACGTGGCAGGAGTTGACCGCACCGGAGCATCTGGCAACGGATCTGAAAAACGTCGCCGACCTGCTGGAAGGC
>JAHBAP020000256.1 GCA_018500005.2 Mycobacterium sp.
GCACCGCGCACGACACCCCGCCCGAGCAGGAGCCCACCGAACCCGACGACGCCGCCGCTTGGCGGCAGCGGCTGGTGGTGTGCGCGGTGCCGACCGTGCCGGTCGTGGTGCTGTCGATGATCCCGGCGCTGCAGTTCACCAACTGGCAGTGGCTCGCGCTGACCCTGGCCTCGCCGGTGGTGGTGTGGGGGGCGCTGCCGTTTCACCGCGCGGCCTGGACCAACCTGCGCCACGGGGCCGCCACGATGGACACCCTGATCTCGGTGGGGGTGAGCGCGGCGTATCTGTGGTCGCTGTGGGCGCTGTTTTTCACCCATGCCGGCATGCCCGGGATGACGATGAGCTTCGACCTGCTGACCCGCGGCAACGCCGAACCCCACATCTACCTCGAGGTCGCCTCGGCGGTGACCACGTTCATCCTGGCCGGACGCTACTTCGAGGCCCGCGCCAAGCGGCAGTCCGGTGCCGCGCTGCGCGCGTTGCTCAACCTCGGTGTCAAAGACGTCGCGGTGCTGCGCGAGGGGTCGGCCGAAACCCGCATCCCCATCGGGCAGCTCAGCGTGGGCGACCAGTTCGTCGTGCGGCCCGGGGAAAAGGTCGCCACCGACGGTGTCGTCGTCTCCGGCACCTCGGCGATCGACGCCTCGATGATCACCGGTGAGCCGGTCCCGGTCGAAGTCTCCCCCGGCGACAGCGTCGTGGGGGCCACCGTCAACGCCGGCGGGCGCCTGGTCGTGCGCGCCACCCGGGTCGGCGCCGATACCCAACTGGCGCAGATGGCGCGGCTGGTCAGCGACGCCCAGAACGGCAAAGCCGAAGTCCAGCGGCTGGCCGACCGGGTCTCGGCGGTGTTCGTGCCGATCGTCATCGGGCTGGCGCTGCTCACCCTGGCCGGCTGGCTGCTGACCGGACATTCGGTGACCGCGGCGTTCACCGCGGCGGTCGCGGTGCTGATCATCGCCTGCCCGTGTGCACTGGGTCTGGCCACCCCCACCGCCCTGCTGGTCGGCACCGGCCGCGGCGCCCAGCTCGGCATCCTGATCAAGGGCCCGCAGATCCTCGAATCGACCCGCCGAATCGACACCATCGTGCTGGACAAGACCGGGACCGTCACCACCAGCCGGATGACGGTGGCCCTGGTGCACTCTGCTGAAGGGGAATCCCTCGCCGAGGTGCTGCGCCTGGCCGGCGCGCTGGAGCACGCCTCCGAACACCCCATCGGGCAGGCCATCGCCGCCCACGCCGCCGAACGCGAGCCGCTGGGTGAGGTCGAGGGCTTTGAAAACCATGGCGGCCAAGGCGTGTCCGGGGTCGTGGACGGACACGCCGTGCTGGCCGGCCGGTACAGCTGGCTGCGCGAGCAGTGGGCGCTGCGCGCCCCCGAACCACTGCAGCAGGTCGTCGACGCCGCCGAAGCCCAGGGCCGCACCCCGGTCTGGATCGCCTGGGACGGCCAGATCCGGGCGGTGATCGTGGTCTCCGACACCATCAAGGACACCTCGGAGGAAGCGGTGGCCGAACTGCGCGAACTCGGTCTGCGCCCGGTCCTGCTCACCGGCGACAACGCCCGCGCCGCCCGCAGCGTCGCCGAGCAGGTCGGCATCGAGGAGGTCATCGCCGAAGTGCTCCCGGCCGGCAAGGTCGAGGTCATCAAGAAATTGCAGGACCAGGGCCGCGTGGTGGCGATGGTCGGCGACGGGGTCAACGACGCCGCCGCCCTGGCCCAGGCCGACCTCGGGCTGGCCATGGGAACCGGCACCGACGTCGCCATCGAGGCCTCCGACCTCACCCTGGTGCGAGGCGACCTGCGCGCCGCACCCGACGCCATCCGACTGGCGCGCGCCACCCTGCGCACCATCAAGGGCAACCTGTTCTGGGCGTTCGCCTACAACGTGGCCGCGCTGCCCCTGGCGGCCGCCGGCCTACTCAACCCACTGATCGCCGGTGCGGCGATGGCGTTCAGTTCGGTGTTCGTCGTCACCAACAGCCTGCGGCTGCGCCGATTCACCCCCACCCGGTAAAAGGAGGTCATCGGTCCGGCGGCATCGCCGCGACCACCCGGGCCACCCGCCCGGTGTCGGCGGCGGTCCAGCCCGGCGGCGCCGCGACCGCGGCCAGCGCATCGGGGATCAGGTCGTCGTAGTTGTGCCCGTAGCCGGGCGGTTGGGATTGCGCCCGCGACAGATCCGCCGTCACCTGCAGGAACGTCACGATCGGATACCACCGCATCGCCGAGACCCGGTCGGCCCCGGCCGGCTCGGCCAGCCAGTCCGGTCGCGACCACACCAACTCCGGGCTCCACCAGACGATCGGGTCGGAGGCGTGCTGCAGGTACAGCACCCGCGGCGGCGGCCACGGCCCGCTCTGGGCATGGGGCGAACCTGCCTGCGGGACAAGCAGATTCGCCCTGTTCGAGGCGAACCGGACGATCAACCCACCGGCGTAGGTGGGCAACACCTCGGGCGTGGCAGGGTCACGGCGGTCCTCGATCTCCCGCCAGAGCGGGTTGGAGTTCGGCGGCCCGACCAACAGGGCTCCGTCCACCGAGGCCCGCAGCTCGTTGAGGGTGCCGAAGGCGGCCTCCACGGACTGCGATCCCAGGCTCTCCCCGTAGACCACCAACCGGGGCCGGTGCTCGGCAGGCAGCGCCGACCACCGCTGGTGCACGGCGCGGATCAGCGCCCGGCCCGCTTCGGCGGCGGCGGCGCGGTCAACGAGAAATGAGATCCAGCTCGGCAGAAACGAGTACTGCATCGCCGCGATGGCCGAGTCGCCGTGGTACATCAGCTCGATGGACTGCGCGGCGACCGGGTTGACCCACCCCGTGCCGGTGGTGCCGGCCACGACGAGGATCCGCCGCTGCCAGGCGTGCGTGCGGTCCAGCTCGTCGAGGATGAGCTGCACGCGGGCCGCGGTGTCCGGCGTGGACTGCAGACCGGCGTAGACCCGCACCGGCTCGCGTGCCGGGACACCGGTGATCCTGCCCAGCTCCTCCGCGTTCAGGGCGCCGCCGACGAACGAACGCCCCTGCAGGCCAAGGGTTTCCCACCGCGCCGACGAGGCCGGGCTGCCGGAGCGTTGCGGCGCGAGTGGCGCGGCGATCCCCGGCCGGGTGCCGTTGTTCTGCGCGCCGAAGACTCGGTGGGCGAGCTCTGAGCTGCCGGTAAGGACCTCGTTGACGAAGACCGCGACAGCGGCGGCCACCAGGACCGGCGCGACGGCATGGGCGAGGGCGGCCGGCGCGTGCAGCCGGACGATCAACAGCCGCGCAAGCCGGCGCGCCGCCCACCGCCAGGCGCGGGCCACCGCCAGA
>JAHBAP020000147.1 GCA_018500005.2 Mycobacterium sp.
CGGGGATCGGCGGTCAGGCTGTCGGCCAGCACCACCAGATCCACCCCGTTGACCGCGACCGCCGCGGTACCGTGGCTGGCCCGGCTGACCCGCGCCCTCGAACAGCGCAGCCCGTCGGCCAGCAGATCGGACAGCGGCCCGGCGCCATGCACCCGGATCGACAGCGAGCGGCCGGTCGGGGCGGGGGTGAATTCGCGCACCACACCGGCGTCCAGCAGCCCGTCGAGAACGTCATCGAAACCGGAAACCCCGGCAAGACAATGTAATTGGGCTCGCGTCATCGGCTCCGACATCGTCTGCAGCACCCCGGCGAGCCCACCGGTGCTCATCCCGTCCGGCGGGCGGACCAGTACCGCCCGGTGCGGATCCCAGCCTATCTGCACCGCCCCGTCCGGGCGCAGCAGCACCGGCATCGTCGGGTCCAGCACGTAACGCACCCGCCGACTGTGACACCGGAGGACGCGACGGGTGATCAGCTATCCACAGGCCCGTCTTCGGAACCCTTGGACTCCTCGGAGTCCTTCTGGATCTCGGCGATCAGCGAGTCGACGTCCATCGAGCCGATGTCACCGCCGATCACCCGGTCGATGAACCCGGCCGGCTCGTCGAGGTCGGCCGAGGACGGCATCAGGTCGGGGTGCTGCCACACCGCGTCGCGGGCGTCGATCCCGGCGGCTTCGGTGAGCCGCTCCCATAGCACGGCGGCCTCGCGCATCTTGCGGGGCCGCAACTCCAGGCCCAGCAGGGTGGCGAAGGTCTGCTCGGCCGGTCCGCCGGTGGCCCGGCGCCGGCGCAGCATCTCGCTCAGCGCCGCCGTCCCGGGGATCCGGTCGCCGAGGGCGTCGCTGACCACGGTGGACACCCAGCCCTCGATGAGGGCCAGCAGGGTCTCCAGCCGCTCCAGGGCGGCGGTCTGCTCCGGGGTTGCCTTGGGTTCGAACATGCCCCCCAACTCGGACTGGGACAGCAGCTCTTCCATCTTCGACGGGTCGGCCAGCGACGTCGGGTCGAAGCCGGCCGCCATCTGCTCGATACCGCTCATGTCGACCTTCATGCCGGTGGCGTAGGCCTCCACCGCACCGAGAAGCTGCGAAGACAGCCACGGCACATGCCCGAACAACCGGTGGTGGGCGGCCTCGCGGGCGGCCAGGAAAGTGAGGATCTCGCTGCGCGACTGCTCCAAGCCCTCGGAGACCTCCTCAATCGCGGCCGGCATCAGCGCGGCAACTCCGCTGGGGCCCAACGGAAGTCCGATGTCGGTGGAGGTCAGGACCTCCTTGGACAGCCGGGCCAGCGCCTGACCCAATTGCGAGCCGAACGCCATCGACCCCATCTGGGTCATCATCGCCATCAGCGGCCCGGCCATCGCCTTGGCCTCCTCGGGCAGGGTCTGTGTCCACACCGAGGACACCTGCTCGGCCATCGGGTCGCACAGCCGCTTCCAGGTGCCCATGGTGTTGTCCACCCAGTCCTGCGGGGTCCAGGCCACCGCCTTGGTGGCCCCGGCGGGCAGTGCGGTGGCGCCGTCGAGCCAGGTGTCGGCCAGGTGCACCGCGTCGGCGACCGCCTTGGCGGTGGAGTCGGAGACCGGAGCGGAGAAGCCGATGGAACTCGACGCCAGCTTGCGGGCCAGGTCGTAGTTCACCGCCCCTTTGCCGCCGCCGGCCATCGCGGTGCCCGCCCCGGAGAACATCTCGCCGAGCTTGGCGAAGATCTGCCCCAGATCGCCCACGTTGAAACCGGCCCCGCCGAAGCCGAACGGGTCACCGCCACCCGGGGGGGTGTTACCGCCGCGGTCCTTCCCGGTCTTGTCGCGGTCCGGATCGTCGCCGGAGGAGAACCCGAAGGGCACGTCAGCCATGGGGTCCACGGTACCGCCGCTACTGTGTGGGGCGTGAACCGGCGGATTTCGACGCTCGCGGTGGCGATGGCCCCGATCGTCGTGTTCGGCGTGCTGATGGCCGCCGTCCCGGTGCCCTATGTGGCGCTCGGCCCGGGACCGACGTTCGACACCCTCGGCGAGGTCGAGGGCAAGCAGGTGGTGGCCGTCGAGGGCACCCCGGTCAAGCCCCCCGTCGGCCACCTGAACATGACCACCGTCTCCCAGAAGGACGGGCTGACCCTGGGTCAGGCGATGGCGTTCTGGGCCTCCGGCGACGAACAGCTCGTCCCACGTGACCTGGTCTTTCCGCCGGAGAAGTCCCGCGACGACATCAAGAGCGCCCAGACCGCGGACTTCCAGCGCTCCGAGGACAACGCCGAGTACGCCGCCCTGAACTACCTGAAGTACCCCACTGCCGTCACCGCCGAGAAGATCAACGACCCGGGCCCGTCGGTCGGCAAGCTGCAGGCCGGCGACGCCGTCGAGGCCGTCAACGGCACCAAGGTGACCGAAATCGAGGCGTTCACCAAGCTGCTCAAGGCCACCAAGCCCGGCGACGAGATCACCGTGGACTACCGCCGCCGCAACAACACCACCGGCACCGCCCGAATCACCCTGGGCCGCAACGAGGACCGCGACCACGGCTATCTGGGCATCGCCGTGCGCGACGCAC
>JAHBAP020000586.1 GCA_018500005.2 Mycobacterium sp.
ACAATCTTCCCTACTACTGAGATGGGGCGCGTTCTGCGGCACAGAACTGGCGGTGGTCGGTAGCGCTTTCCAATAACTGTCTGGCCCGCTCTCGCTATCCGTCAGCCATTCCTGCCAGTAGAGGGAGTAACGCAAGGGCCACCGACACCTCCAGGGCGTCGGTGTCGACATTGCGGCCCAGGACGGACTCCGCCTGTTTTACTCGGTAAGTGACGGTGTTGGGGTGGACAGTTAGCCGCTTGGCGGCCCGCGCCGGGCTTCTGTTCTCTTCCAGGTAGACCGCGAGGGTCATGGCGATCCGGTAGGTGTCATCGTCGGCTGCCGCAAGCGGTCCCAGGACCCGGCTCACAAATGACGCGGCGTGCCTCGTGTCAACACTGGCAAGTGCGGCGACGGCCACGTCTGCGTACCGAGTCACCTGATTCGCGTGCGGTCCCGCAAGGAGAGCGACCCTTCGAGCATGCAGAGCTTGCTCGTGGCTGTTCCGAAATCCCTCTATTCCCCAACCTGATTCGCCCACCGAAACCTTCAGACCCGGCGGCAGGCGGAGGGCCCGCGCTAACTCCTCGGCATCTCGCTGCGTTGGGCCGAACCTCTGGCTGCGGCTCACCCAGGCGTTGAGGGCAAGCGAACCGACAGGCTGGGTCAACGTGTTCTCCGCGGAGATCAGTCTGGCAAACGCCGAGCAAGCGCCGGCGAGCATCTTCTGCGGATCGCTTTCGGGTGCAGTGGACTCCAGCCATAGACAGATCGCCACATGGTCGCGGTTGAGGTCATGGCGCAGCTTCGTCGAGGCTCGTTGGACGTCGCCCTCCCGCCCGGCGAGAACGTCGTCAATAGCCGCGGTCCGACTGGCTGCCGCACTGCGCAGCCAGGATTCGCGTTCGTCCTCATACACCTGCTCAGCCAGCACCAGCGAGCTGTCCATGTAGGCGAACAGCCATCGGGTTGCCAACTCCAAGGCGATGCGCTGGTCTGCCGGCGAGGCGGTCGAGGCGTTGATCCTGTCGAACATCCACGACCAAATCACGTCCTGGGCCAGGCGGTAGGACCGCATGAAATAGGCCAGCGGCACGCCCTGCTGTACGCGTGCTCGGGCCACCGCCAGCGCCGAGGCCGGTAGTTCCAGGCCACGCGGAGTGGCGCCCTCGCTGATGATCTGCGCCAGCTGCCGAACACTGTCGGCCACGTTGGCCGGGATCTCGGCAAGGAACTGCGTATCGGGGCGCTGATGCCCTTCGCTGTCCAGCCGTGCCGCGATGCGGGCAGTGAGATCATCCGCGCCGCCGCTCATCTCCTTAGCGATCGGGCGCAGCACGTCCTGCCATAGCTTCTGAGCGGAAGGATCGTCGCGGACCGGTTCCCAGGTGGGCTTCATGACGCCAGACACTAGGCCCGTTGTGTTGCCATCACAACGGCGCAGCAAAACTCTGGCGACCTGCCACGAGCGCGAGACGACGCCCCGGCAATACGTTTCAGGCATAGCCCCACCCGAACGAAGTGGGACTGCAAGAACACACCACTCGGTAGACCACCGAAATCGGTCTCCCATCACGGCAAAGGACGATGCGATGTTGAAAACGACGAAACCCGTCAACCAGACCTTCAAGCGGATCACGTTGGCAGCGGCCTGCCTTGCAGCGGTATCGCTGATGCATCCAGCGCATGCCAGCGCCGACGCCCAAGACGATCAATTCCTCGGGGCCCTGGCCGCCCAAGGAATCAGCGCTGCCCCCGATCAACTGACCTCGTTCGCGCACACCATGTGCGACGTGGGTGGAGGCATGGGCGCGATCGGTCCCCAATACGGATTGATGGCATCGGCCGGACTCTCACCGCAGCAAGTAGCATCCGTCGTCGTCGCCGCGTACCGGACCTACTGTCCCGCGAAGCTGAGCACAATTCCTCCGTTCATGCTTCCGCCAGCGTGAACTTGCCCACCGAGGGGTGATGAGTTCAGCTTTCGAAGCGACGGCCAAGGGCGGCAATCCATGAACTTCTCCTACGCGAAGGTCCCCACATGAGACGCAGAGGATGTGTACGCCAGCGCGATACAAGGCCAAATTATCGACGCGCGGAGTGGGGCTACCGGTCGATCGCCTTCTACCGGTCGCTAGCCGGTGACAGTGAGGATACCAAGTCGTTGGTAGATCTCCTCGCTGATCTGCGGCACTGGGCCGACCTGGTCGGCATCGACTACGCCGACTGCGACCGCCGAGCCGACAGCTGGTTCGACTTCGAGGCGGACGACTACTAACCGACCATGCCGAAGATCGTGTCCGCACAACACCGCGCGGTCGTCTTCGGTCCTCCACCGCCGCACCGCTGCTCAACTACGACTGCTGGAACTAGTCAATTAGTTGTTGCTGCTGTTCTCTCTGCCGCGCGCATCCAGCCCAATTCTCAGTTTCACTGCACAAGTGCAACGGAAGTGCAGCCATCACTGAGAAAGTGCAGTCAAAATTGAGAACCTACAACTTGTAGGTTCCGTTTTCTATTGGCGAACCGATACCGCCGTGAGCCCAGCTTTCTGTGTCTTTCCGCTCTGCTTGGCGGGGCGGTTTTTCCGGTTTTCGTGGCGAATCCGAGAACCGCACGGTTGTGCAACCTGGCTCGGACGGTCCGAACCTCGCAGGTCAGTTCTTGCGTTGGGTGATGCGCCACAGTCGTCGGGGTAGGGCACCTTCCTCGAAGGAGGTTTGATCCACTGTGCGGAAGCCTGCTGCGAGGTGGTCGACCAGGTCCTGGTCGAAGAAGTGCACGATGAATCCGACGTTTTCG
>JAHBAP020000562.1 GCA_018500005.2 Mycobacterium sp.
GCAGCGTCAGATGTGTATAAGAGACAGGGATAGATCATGCCGTTCAGCCGTGGTGTCGGCGTCGGCTTGAGGCCCAGGTAGGCGCCACGGAACGGAACGATCTGCGGGTCTCGCGGCGCACCGGAGCGGCGCGCCAGCCGATCAGCCCACAGGCCGGCGCAGACGATCACCGACCGGGCTTTCACCGGACCCTGGGCGCTGTGGACGAGGCCGGGGTCCATCGCGGTGACCTCGGTTCCGAATCGCAGGTCGACGCCTTTGCGCCGCAACTCCGCGGCCAGCACCCGGGCGACCTCGGCATAATCCACGATCCCGGTGTTGGGGGCGTGAAGTGCCTGCAGCCCAACGGCATTGGGTTCGATCTCGCCGATCTCCCCTGCCTCGATCCGGCGTAACCCGGGAACGGCGTTGGCGACTCCGCGGGCCTCGAGGTCGTCGAGACGCGGGAGTTCGTCGGCGTCCAGGGCGACGATCAGCTTGCCGCAGCGTTCGTACCGGATCGCGTTGTCCTCGCAGTACTCGTACATCAACCGGGCGCCTTCGACGCAGAGTCGGGCTTTCAGCGATCCGGGCGGGTAGTAGATGCCGCCGTGGATCACCCCGGAGTTGTGTCCGGTCTGGTGTTGAGCGGGGGCGCTCTCGCGTTCGAGGACGACGACGTTGTCGGCCGGGCGGCGCATCATCCATTCGCGGGCCACCGCCAGGCCGACGATCCCGGCGCCGACGACAACCAGGTCGTAGGTATCAGCCGACATGACGGGCCAGCCACTCGTTGAGTGGCACCGCGGCCCGCAGGGTGCTGATCACCCGGTCCTCGGCTTTCGCGGTTCCCAGCCACGCACCCACCGGCCATGACTTCATCATCGCAATGCCTTTGTGCCGCAACAGATCGATGCGCGGATGGTCCTTGTCGACTCCCCGGGGCGCGGTCTTGAGGACCTCGTGGGCCATGGTCTGGTAGCCGGCCGTGTGCAGGGCTGCGACGATCTCGGCGAGTTCGGCACCGGACTTCTCCCGGTCCACGGCGGTGCGGTAGCGCGCCAGCGTCGCCGCATCAGGCATGTACAGACCCCCGCCGACGGAGAGCCCCTCGGCGGAGAACGACACATAACCCCGGCCCAGCGTTGCGGCGCAATTGGTCTTGTAAGGCGACTTGTCAGCACTGAACCGGACGTCGCGGTAGGGACGGAAGATCTTGCCGGGTCCGAACTCAGCGGCGAGGTCTGCAAGCAGTTTTTCCATCGGTCCGCGCACAGCCTGCTCGTAGGTCTCTTTGTGGTCCTGCCAGTAGACCCTGGAGTTGTCCGCCTCCAGGCCCTCGTAGAACTCGACCGCTTCGACGGGCCACCCGGTGAATGCCATGAGCAATATTCTTACCGGGCCGCTATCGAACGTCGTGGGTGATGCGTCCGTCCATCATGGTCAGCACCACCGGGACCGCATGGATCTCGTGCGGGTCTATGCGGAACAGGTCGGCGTCCAGGACGGTGAGGTCGGCGGCCTTGCCGGCGGTGAGGCTTCCGGCGCGATGCTCGAGTCGCAATTGGTAGGCGCCGTTGACGGTATAGCCGCGCAAGGCGTCGGCCAGTCCGATCCGCTGGCGGGCCACCAGGGGCGCCTCGTCCGGATGACCGGGCCGGATGCGGGTCAGCAGTGCCTCGATCTGGATCAGCGGCGGGATCTCGGGGATGTCCACCCCGGGGATGTCACTGCCGTAGGTGACGGTGGCACCGGAGCGCACCAAGTCGCCATAGGGAAAGAGCCGTTCCTCGACCCGGTCGGCGCCGAGCAGGTTGGTGTATATCTCGCGGTACTGCCCGTTGTAGTCGGTGCCCCACAGTGGCGTGCAGTTCGCGATGATGCCCATGGCGGCGTACCGGTTGATGTCGGCGGGGTCGACCATCGAGTTGTGCGCCAGCACGTGACGGCTGCCCTCGCCCCCGCGCCGCCGCAGCACCCTTTCATATGCGTCGAGTACCACCCGGGCGGACCCGTCGCCGTCAATGTGGATGTGCATGTCGAAACCGGCGGCCTGCACGGCCTCGATCTGGGCCTCGATGCTTTCCGCCGGGAAGGTCATCGCACCCAGATCGTCTGCCCCATGCCCGCAGCACGGAGACAGCAGCAATGCCCCACCGCTCATGAATGTCCCGTCGGCCCACAGCTTGCAGGTGTTGATCTGCACATGCTCGGAGCGCAGTTCGCGATGCCACCGGGTCAGTCCGTCGGCGATGGCGGTCGGATCGTCCTGGGGGGTACGCGTCCAGTACGAACCAGCGACCCGCACCGGCAGGTTGCCGGCCTGGTCCTGGGCGATGAGGTCCTCGAACACCCAGCGGGAATCATCGCTGGTGGCCCCGACGATGGTGCCGGCTTCGAAGTAGGCCGTCATTCCCCAGGAAGGCGCCGGTTGCAGCGTGAGTTGTTGTGCCGCATGGACATTGTCGACGGAGAACAACCCCTGGGCGACGATGATCGGGATGGTGGCCGCGGCCTCGACGGCGTGGCCGGTGGGAGTGCCGTCGGGGTCGCGCACCCAAAACTGGGCGCCCGGGTCCGGATCGGGGGTGTCCGGGCCAATAGCCGCAGCGCGCATCGCGGCGGTGTTGAACCAGGAGTCGTGGGCGTCGGCGGAGAACAGGTACATCGGCCGGTCGCCGGTGATCTCGTCGAGCCATTCGCGACGTGGTGAGCGCTCCTCGAACGAGTCCGGCATCCAGGCATGCCCGCGCAGTGGCGCCTCGGCGGGCTGAGCGGCCACCCACTCCCGGATGGCGGACAGCACGGCGTCGCGTCCGACGATGCCGGAGCGGTCGACGCCGAGTTTGCTCAGCGCCATCGAGGCGAGGTGGTTGTGCGCGTCGACGAACCCGGGCAGACACATCCGACCGCCGAGGTCGATCAGTTCCGTTGTGGCGTCGACGAAGTCATCGGCGGCATCCCGGGTGCCGACGTGGACCAGGTCGCTGCCTCTAACCACCACGGCCTGGGCCCAGGGCTGCGCCGGGTCTGCGGTCCAGATCGGTCCGTTGGTCAGCAGATAGGAGTTCGCCACTTCCGCACCGTAGCGCTGTGACACCCTGACAGCCATGAAAGGCATGCATCTGGGAGTCATCCTCGCCGTCGTCGCCGCAACGTTGGCTTCCCCGGCGTCGGCGACCCCGTCCAGCGGCGTCGAGGTCGTCACGCTGTCCCAGAACGTCGTCGACGGCACCGAGTACTCCGTCACCCGGATCACCGTCGCGCCGGGAGGCGGTACCGGCTGGCATTACCACCCCGGGGAGGTGTTCGGCTTCATCAGCGAAGGTGCGATGACCCACTACGAAGGCGGATGCACGGTGGACGCGGTGTATTCCACCGGGGCGCCGGTCAAGGAAGGCGTCGGCCCGGGCTTCGTGCACAACGGCCGCAACGAGGGCAGCACCCCACTGGTGATGGAGGTCGTCTACATCAATCCGGTCGGCATGCCCAAGTCGGTCGAGGTTCCGGGACCGGCGGACTGCCCGGTTTCCTGACGGCGCGGTGACATCCGTTTCCGCACCGCTGCGGCCGGGGTGCCCAGCGGGTTCAATGAATACCGGACGAAGGGAGGGTGCGGGTGGCGACTGAACGGCTTCGGTGCCTGGTGACCGGTGCCACCGGCTATATCGGCGGACGACTCGTACCCCGGCTTCTCGACAGCGGCTTTGCGGTGCGGGCCCTGGCACGCAATCCCGACAAGCTGGCCGGGGTGCCGTGGCGCAACCGGATCGAGGTGGCCAAGGGCGACCTCGGCGATCCGGCATCGCTGGAGGCCGCCTTCGCCGACGTGGACATCGTCTACTACCTGGTGCACTCGATGGGCTTCGAGAAGGACTTCGCCGCCGAGGAGCGCCGCGCGGCACAGAACGTGGTGACCGCGGCACGCAAAGCCGGGGTGCGGCGCATCGTCTACCTGAGCGGGCTGCACCCCGAAGGTGCCGAACTGTCAACGCATTTGGGCTCCCGGACCACGGTGGGCGAGATCCTGATCGCCTCGGGTATCGAAACTATCGTGCTGCAGGCCGGCGTGGTCGTCGGCTCGGGATCGGCGTCCTTCGAAATGGTCCGCCACCTCACCGACCGGCTTCCGGTAATGACCACGCCGAGGTGGGTGCACAACAAGATTCAGCCGATCGCGATCCGCGATGTCTTGTACTACCTGGTAGCCGCGGCCACCTGCACGGTGCCCAACTCGCGGACCTGGGATATCGGCGGACCAGACGTGCTGGAGTACGGCGAGATGATGCAGATCTACGCGGAGGTCGCCGGATTGCATCCGCGGCGGATCCTGGTGCTGCCGGTGCTGACCCCGCGGATCGCCGCGCTGTGGGTCGGTCTTGTGACACCGATTCCGGCCGGACTGGCGCGGCCGTTGGTGGAGTCGCTGCACTGCGACGCGGTGATGTCCAACCACGATATCGACACCATCATCCCGCCGCCGGACGGTGGCCTGACGCCGTACAAGAAGTCGGTGTCGCTGGCCCTGGCCCGCATCGCCCGCGGCGAGATCGAAACCGCCTGGAACACCGGGACCGCCGCGTTGGTGCCCAGCGATCCGGAGTGGGCCGGCGAGGTCGTCTACACCGATACCCGGTCGCGGCACACCTCGGCCAGTCCGGAGCGACTGTGGAAGGCCGTGGAGAACAGCGTGCCCGACCACTGGCGAGTCGAGGAGCGCGATCCGGGAAGGGTGCTCAAACTGCACGCCGAACGAGGGGCCGCCGGCGACCGGTGGCTGGAGATGCGAATAAGCCCGGAGGGCAACGGAAGTCGATACGAGCAGCGGGCGATCTTCTACCCGCGCGGCCTACTGGGACGGGTCTACTGGTACGCGGGGCGGCCGCTGCAGGCGGTTGCGTTGGACCGGCGGGTCAAGAAGGTGATCTCGCAGGTTCGATAGGGCCTGCCGCGGCCGATGCGCCAGCGCTACGGCCGGGTGGGCGCGGAGGCTTTGTCTTTCCCCGCCTGCACTGCGGCCAGCATGTTCTCCACGACGTTCTTGCCCAGCGCGGCCGCGGTCGGCAGCTCGATCGGATACTTGCCGTCGAAGCACGCGCAGCACAACCGGCTGGCGGGTTGTTCGGTAGCGGCGATCATGCCCTGCTGCGAGATGTAGCCGAGGGTGTCGGCGCCGATGGCCTGGCGTACCGACTCCAGCATCTCGTCCTCGTCGGTCTGGTTACCCGGGGCGTTGGCGATGAGTTCGGCCGGGGTGGCGAAGTCGATGCCGTAGAAACACGGCCACTTCACCGGCGGGGAGGCGATCCGGACGTGGACTTCCAGCGCACCGGCCTCGCGCAGCATCCGGATCAGGGCGCGCTGGGTATTGCCACGCACGATGGAGTCGTCGACGACGATCAGGCGCTTGCCGCGGATGACTTCCTTGAGCGGATTGAGCTTGAGTCGAATGCCGAGTTGACGGATTGTCTGCGATGGCTGGATGAAGGTGCGGCCCACGTAGGCGTTCTTCATCAGGCCCTGCCCGAACGGGATCCCGGATTCCTGGGCGTACCCGACCGCCGCCGGGGTGCCGGACTCCGGCACGGCGATGACCAGGTCGGCCTCTACCGGCATCTCCCGGGCCAGACGCCGGCCGATGTCCACTCGGGCGGCATGTACCGAGCGACCGCCGATGACGCTGTCGGGACGCGCCAGATACACGTATTCGAAGACGCAGCCCTTCGGGGTGGGCGGCGCGAAGCGGGTGGAGCGCACCCCGTCGGAGTCGATGGCCAGTAGTTCGCCCGGTTCGATATCGCGCACGAAGGACGCGCCGACGATGTCCAGGGCCGCGGTTTCCGAAGCAACCACCCAGCCGCGGTCAAGCCGGCCCAGGGACAGCGGCCGCACCCCGTACGGGTCGCGGGCTGCATACAGCGTGGACTCGTCCATGAAGACCAGGCAGAACGCCCCGCGCACGGTCGGAAGCAGTTCCAGGGCGGCCTGTTCGATGCTGGAGTCCGCCGCGACGCCGGCCAGCAGGGCACCGAGGATGTCGGAGTCGGTGGTTGCCGCGCCCGGTTGGTTGTGGTTTATCAGGCCGGCCTTGCGGGCCCGCGCGGCAAGTTCGGTGGTGTTGACCAGGTTTCCGTTGTGGCCCAGCGCGACGCCGGTGCCTGCGGCGGTGTTGCGGAACACCGGTTGGGCGTTCTCCCAGGTGGTCGATCCGGTGGTCGAGTACCGGCAGTGGCCGATCGCGACGTGGCCGGGCATGGCGGCCAGCGTCTGCTCGTCGAACACCTGGCTGACCAGGCCGAGGTCCTTGAACACCAGCACCTGCGAGCCGTCGGCGACGGCGATGCCGGCCGCCTCCTGGCCGCGGTGCTGAAGTGCGTAGAGGCCGTAGTAGGTGAGTTTCGCGACTTCCTCGCCGGGAGCCCATACGCCGAATACGCCGCACTCTTCGCGGGGTTCGTTCTCGTTCTCCAGTTGGCCGGTCACATTGCTCCCTGGCGTCGACGACGGGAATGAGTCTACGGCGGCAGAGGGTCGGAGGGGGAATTCACGTGAGATGCGTCACCGTGTCCAGCCTCCGGCCGTCCGATCAGCGGAAGCAGTGGTGCAACGGCGCCAGCCCTGGATCCGGAGAGACTGAGCCGCCCGTCGGAGGCCGCGTCGTCGAATGTCGTCAGCCCGGTCGCCAGCAGCAGCCAGGTTCGCGGATCGGTCTCCACCACGTTCGGCGGGGTGCCGC
>JAHBAP020000206.1 GCA_018500005.2 Mycobacterium sp.
CGGTCAGCGGCAGATGCAGGCTGACGATGTCGCTGTGACGCAGCAGTTCGGGCAGCGGCCGCCAGTCGGGGGTGCCATCGTCGGCGGTGCTGGTGTGCAGCACCCGGGCACCCATCGCGGCCACGATCTGTTCGACGCGGCGGGCGATGTTGCCGTAGCCGACCAAGCCGACGGTGCAACCGCCGATGTCGCGCACCCTCTCCCCGAGGGTTGCGTCGGTAGGCCAGCCCCGCCCGGCGCGGGTCGCCGCGTCCAGCTCCAGCAGCCTGCGCATCGCGGCCAACATCAGCAGCACAGTGCCCTCGGCGGCCGAGGGTGCGTTGGCGCCCGGCATGTTGGCCACCGCGACGCCCAGTTCGGTAGCGGTGTCGACGTCGATCGTGTTGACCCCGGCGCCGAGTTTGTGAACCAGTCGCAGCCTTATGCCGCGACGCAGATCATCCCCGGACAGTGGACGTAAGACATGCCACACCGCATCGGCCCAGGGCAGTTCGCGGTGCAGGGCTTCGTGGTCATCCTCGTGACACCAGCGGATATCCAGCCAATCCAATTCGGGGGCAACCACTTCCAGTGCTGTGTCACCGGGCAGGAAATGTGCGAGCACCCTCACCGTCGCCGTCATCGCGAACCGAGCCGACCGGCGGCGACGCCCGCGCGGGAGACGGCGGGGGAGGGCATATCGACAAACTCGCGGAGAACTCCCGGCGGAGGCATGGTTATGACGATATTCGCAGGCACTGTTCGCAGGCACTGTTCGCAGGCGCTGACCGCGCCTGGAAACCAGCACCGCTAAGAGCGGAAGAGGCTCGATTCGCCGAATGCGTCCACGATCGCGCTGAGTTGGTCGACCAGTTGGGCCGCGCTCAGTACGACGTCGCCGACCAGCCATGCGCTGATGGCCTGGGTGACCCCGCCGACCACGAAGTAGGAAAACGCCTTGGTCGCTTCGGTGCCGGGCTGTCGGGTGAGGGCCTCGACGTGCTGGCCGGCCAGCATGACGAAAAGCGCCTCGGTTTCCTGACGTTTGCGGATCACGGCTGCGTTGGAAACCTGTGCGCCGAAGATCAGGCGGCCGATGCGGGGGTCGGCCCCGATGGTCCGCACGATGTTCGTCAACCCGGCACGGGTCTGCTGTTCGGGTGGTGCGGCGGCCACCGCCGCCTGGGTCGTGGTTGCCAACTGGGCGATCACCCAGTCGAAGACCGCGCCGATGAACTCGTCCTTGTCGTGGAACCCTTCGTAGAAATAGCGAGTGGCCAGGCCGGCCTGCTGGCAGATCCCGCGGACCGTCAGTTCGGCCGGGTCGATATTGCTTCCGAGCAGTTCAAGACCGGATTCCAACAGACGCGAGCGGCGCCGCGCCAGTCGGTCGGCGGCGTCCACTCCGGCGTAGGGCCGTGCCTGGGTCACCGCGTCATCTTGACATCCGGGTGGGCCTGGCACAATATCGGGAAACACTCGTTTCCAGATTTGCGCAAGGGGGTCTCATGGCCAGCACTCGTGAGTTCGTCAGCGTCGTGGACCGTCCGGTCAGCGAGTCTTCCGGACCGGTGCCCAACCGCGGATTGCTGCAAAGGCTGACTGGTTCAGGCCTCTTCGACGAGGGGATCCCCGGGATCGCGCTGCTTGCCGGCCCGGCCAACGTAATCATGCAACTGGGCCACCCCGGCGTGGGATACGGCGTCAAGGAGAGCCGGGTGCAGAGCGGTCGCATCGACCGGCACCCGATCAAACGCGCGCGGACGACCTTCACCTACCTGGCGGTCGCCACCCGCGGCAACCCCGAACAGCAGAAGGCCTATCGCAAGGCGGTGACCCAGGCGCACGCCCAGGTGACCTCCACCGAGGACAGCCCGGTGAAATACAACGCCCTGGATCCGGAACTGCAACTGTGGGTGGCCGCCTGCCTCTACAAGGGCGGGGTGGATGTGCGCCGGATGTTCATCGGTGAAATGGACGACGAGACCGCCGACCAGCACTACCGCGACAGCATGGCGTTGGGCACCATGTTGCAGATGCGCCCGGAGATGTGGCCCGCCGACCGGCCGGCGTTCGACAAGTACTGGGAAGAGCAGCTCGAGAAGATCCACATCGACGACACCATCCGCGAATTCCTCTACCCCATCGCGGTCGCGCGACTGCGTGGCTTGCAGTTGCCGGCACCGCTGCAGAACATCAACGAGGCTCTCGCGCTTCTGATCACCACCGGCTTCCTGCCGCAGCGGTTCCGCGACGAGATGAAGCTGGATTGGAACCGGTCCAAGCAACGGGAGTTCGATGCGCTCATGGCGGCGGTCAAGGTGGGAACCGCCGTCTCCCCCTCGTTCGTGCGGAACTTTCCGTTCAATGTTCTTCTGCATGATGTGAATTGGCGGATGCGCACCGGCCGTCCGCTGGTCTAACGTTGCTGCGTGCGCAGCGATAACGACAGTTGGGATATCACCACGAGCGTGGGTTCCACTGCACTGTTCGTCGCGGCTGCCCGCGCGCTGGAAGCCCAGAAGGCCGACCCGTTGGCGGTGGACCCATTCGCCGAGGTGTTCTGCCGGGCCATCGGCGGCCCCTGGGCTGCCCTGCTTGACGGCAACGCTCCCGGGCATCCGCTGCGCTCCGATGATTTCGGTACCCATTTCGTCACCTTCCAGGGCGCGCGCACCCGCTACTTCGACGCCTACTTCCGTGCGGCCGCAGCCGCGGGAATCCGTCAGATCGTCATGCTGGCAGCTGGACTGGACTCACGCGCCTATCGTCTGGACTGGCCGGCCGGCACCACCGTGTTCGAACTCGACCAGCCGCAGGTTCTGGAGTTCAAACGCCAGACCCTGGACGGCGTGAACCCTGCGGCAAACCGCCGGGAGGTCGCGGTCGACCTGCGTGAAGACTGGCCAGCGGCCCTGCAGGACAGTGGTTTCCGCCCCGACGAGCCGTCCGCATGGATTGCCGAAGGCCTGCTGATCTACCTGCCCGGCGCGGCCCAGGACCAGCTTTTCCGCGGCGTCGACGCGCTTTCCTGCCCGGGTAGCCGGCTGGCCGTCGAGGAAGGTCGCCCGATGAACCAGGCCGCCTTCAAAGCCAAGGTCGCGCAAGCCAAGGCGGCCCAGGACATGCGGGGTCAGTGGTGGCAGATGGTCTACAACGAGCAGTGCGCACCTGCAGCGCAATGGTTTTCAGAGCGAGGCTGGACGGCGACGGCGACCGCTCTGACCGACTACCTGCACTCCGTCGGCAGGTCGGCGCCGACCGCCGATGCAGAAGTGACCAATATGATCGGCAGCATCACCCTGGTCAGCGCAGCCAAGAATTGAACAGTGTCACGAACTGAACATCAGCGGCCGTAGGAAGCGGTTGGTGCGCCGCAGATATTCCGGCTGGCTGACGTGCAGCACATGGTTTCCGGGGAACCAGTGCAGAGCGCAATGGTCCCAGTGCTTCCACAACGCCTCGGAGTGATCCGGCGGAGCCAGCCGGTCGCCCAGGCCGGTGATGATCAGGCGGCGGTCCTTGGGCACCTTCGGCTGATAGTTGAGCGGTGAGTGGTAAGCGAAACTGGCGTAGGCCTGCTCGCGGCTCATGCCCCCGGCGAAGCGGGCCAGTTGAACCACCTTGCTGGCCGGCCACCAGTCATCGAATGCTGACGCCGGGGTGACCAACGGGACGTTCGGGATCACCGCCTGGAGCCGATCGTCGGCCGATGCCACCAGGGCGGAGGTGTAGCCGCCTAGCGAGAGTCCGGTAAGAGCGATCCGGTCCACGCCGGTGTGTTCGAGCCAATTGAGGATGGTGCGGAAGTCGTAGACCGCCTGGCCCATTGCCTCGGCGAAGCCGGTCATCCCGCCGGCGAAATAGCCGTATCCGCTGAAGGGCGATCGCTCTTCGGCGCGGCGGCCGTGGAAGGGCAGCGTGTAGAGCAGGACGTCGTAGCCCGAACGGTAGAACCACGGCAGCGAGAAGAACAGCCCATTGACCAGGTAGGGCGATCCGAGGAATCCGTGGATCACGCACAAGGTCGGGCGTGGACCGTCGGAGTGACGCCAATGCTGGAATCGGACAATGTTGTTGCGCTTGAGCTTTCGCCATTTGTCCCGCAGATCGGGATTGATGGGCTCGAATTCGCTGACGAACGAGCCGTTGTGGACGTGTCCGCGGGCGATGTACTCGGCGATGGGATTGGCGGCGCGCATCGAGATGTTCGGTACCGCGGTCGGCGCCGGGAAGGACCGGGTCGAGTCCTTGTATTTGGCGAGATCGACGTAGAAGGCGATGTTGTCGCGTTCGCGCCTGGCTTCGGACCTGTGCACCGCGGTGCCGAGGACGGAGGGTGCGACGGCCGCACCGACGACGGTGGAGATCGCCGTCCGAAG
>JAHBAP020000066.1 GCA_018500005.2 Mycobacterium sp.
GACCTGCGTGAGGCGGACCTGGAGGCCGGACAGAACTGGACCGGTTTTCACCGCCTGGAGAAAGACCTCTGGGTGAGTGGACTGCAACCGGATACCGGTGCAGTTGCCGACCGGTTACTTGCCGACGTCACCGAACTGCGGGAGAAGGTTAACGCGGCTGACTTCTCCGTCGACTCCACCCAGATCGCCGGCGACGCACAGGGTCTCCTCGACGAGATCGCGGTCAGCAAGATCACCGGCGAGGAAGACATCTTCAGCCACACCGACCTGTGGGACTTCAACGCCAACGTCGAGGGCTCCCAGGCCGCGCTTAAGACAGTGCGGCCCATCCTCGACGCCCGCAACGCCGAACTGGGCAAGCGGGTCGACCAACGATTCGCCGACGTCCACGCATTGCTGTCCAAGTACCGCGACGGCAACGGTTTCGTCTCCTACGCCACGGTGAGCGAATCGGCGCGCAAGGAACTTTCCCGGGCGATCGACGCACTGAGCAAGGAAGTCAGTCAGGTTCAGGGTGTCATCGCTCCCCAATGAGAACAGCCGGCAAGGGGTTTCGCGACGAAGGCTGTTCGGGGCGGCAGGGGTAGCGGCCGCGGTGGTCGGCGCCTCGGGCGCCGGCGCCGCGGTCGGCCGGTCCGCCGCCACCAGCACTGCGTCCGATCTGGATAGACCGGTCCCCTTCCGTGGCCGTCGCCAGGCCGGAATCATCACTCCGGCCCAGGACCGCATGCACTACTGCGTCTTCGACGTGACGACCGACTCCAAGGCCGACGTCGTCGCGATGCTGCGGGAGTGGACCGCGATGGCAGAGCGCATGACCGCCGGCGAGGAGGCCTTCGCCGACGGCGCGGTGGGCCTGAATCCCTATGCGCCCCCGACCGATACCGGCGAGGCACTCGGACTGGCCGCCTCGCAACTCACCATCACGATCGGGTTCGGGCCCGGCTTCTTCGTCAAGGAAGGCAGTGACCGCTTCGGCATCGCCGACCAACGGCCTACTCCGTTGGCCGACCTGCCGAAATTTCCCAACGAATCCCTGGACCCGGAACGCTGCGGGGGCGACATCGTCGTGCAGGCCTGCGCCAACGACCCACAGGTCGCCGTCCACGCGGTCCGCAATCTCGCGCGGGTCGGGTTCGGCACGGCCGCGGTGCGGTACTCCCAACTGGGCTTCGGCCGGACCTCGTCGACTACCCGGGAGCAGTCGACACCGCGAAACCAGTTCGGCTTCAAGGACGGGACCGCCAATCTGAAGGCTGAGGAAGCTGCGATGCTCGACGAGCACGTCTGGGTGGCTCGAGGAGACGGACCGCAATGGCTGACCGGCGGCACCTATCTGGTTTCCCGGCGAATCCGGATGCGGATCGAACCGTGGGATCGCACCACCCTGAAAGAACAAGAGCGAGTGATCGGGCGCACCAAGGGAAGCGGTGCGCCACTCGGCCAGAATGACGAGTTCGCTCCGCTGGACTTCGAGGCCTCCGGCCCCGACGGCCGGGCTCTGATCGACGCCCAGTCGCATGTGCGTCTGGCGTCCAAGGAAAACCTTGGCGGCATCCAGATCCTGCGCCGCGGCTACAACTTCACCGACGGCTCCGACGGATTCGGGCACCTGGATGCCGGACTGTTCTTCATCGCCTTCATGCGTAACCCGGTGACGCAGTTCATCCCGATGCAGCAGGAGTTGGCCGCCAGCGATCTACTCAACGAATACATCACCCATACCGGTTCGGCGGTGTTCGCCTGCCCGCCCGGCTTGGGTGAGACCGACTACTGGGGATCGACGCTGCTGGACTAGTGGTCGTGCTCGAAGACGACCAGGGTGTCGGTCAGTGTGTCGTCGACGAAGTAGGCCCGGCAGGTGAACGGGTCGTTGAGCATCTGCCCGAAGGCGTTGGGCGCCTTGACGACGCCGGACACCGCTCGCACGGTGATCTTGGCGCGATCGACACCTTTGAGGCCGTCACGACCCAACGCAGACAGGTCGGTGGTTTCCGGATCCAGCTGCGCGGTCGTCACTTTCACCTCCACAAGCTCGGCGGTGTCCGGCGCGGCCAGGCGCTTAAGCACGTCCTGCTCGCAACGCTCCTGCGCGGCAACCTGATCAGGGTCCGCCTTGTCACGCATCACGACCGCATTGCCGATCAACATCCCGATACCCAACGCGACCACGGCAATCAGTACAAGACGCATCCCGCTCATCAGACTTCCCCTCTCACATCCCGTTGAGATCATCGGGCACGTCGACGGCGTGCTCCTGGAGAACCTCCAACGGCACAACGTCGAGGGTGCGCTCATGAGTGGCCGCCAGAACCACCGGTGCGGCACAGCCGTCCCGGTGAGCCCGCAGCCAGTTGCGCGCGGTAACGCACCACCGGTCCCCGGGCAGCAGACCGGGGAATCGGTACTGCGGCATGGGGGTCGACAGGTCGTTGCCGATGGAGCGTTGATGGTCTAGGAATTCCGCCGTGACCACGGCGCAGATGGTGTGCAGGCCGCGGTCATCGGGGCCACTCGAACAGCAGCCGTCGCGATAGAAGCCGGTCATCGGGTCGGTGCCGCACTCCTGCAGTGGGCCGCCCAGCACGTTGCGATCAGGCATTGCACAAGTCCTGCAACTGCATCAATTGCCACGGCAGGCCCGCCCCCCGTGACCCGGGGCGGGCCTGCCGTTCCCGGGTCTAGTTGCCGCCGGTGACGACCTTGCCCGGCA
>JAHBAP020000058.1 GCA_018500005.2 Mycobacterium sp.
GTGTAGACCGGCGCCGGGACCGCCGCCGCCTCCGTGAGGCGGCCGGGTGGTGCCCTGACCGCCGCTCCGACGGTGTCGCCGCAGACCCTTGCGGACGACCTGCGCAGCGCCGACGATCGCGATCTGCCCAGCCGCACCGACTCGATGGGCGCCGCGTTGTCGGGTGTCATCGGCGGACCGGTCGGCCGGCATGCGCTGATCGGGCGGACCCGGCGGCTGACCCCGCTGCGGGTGATGTTTCTGATCGCCCTGGTGTTCCTGGCACTGGGGTGGTCGACCAAGGCGCCGTGCCTGCAGACCATTGGCAGCGGTGCCCCCGACCGCCGGGTGGCAAACTGGGAGAACCAGCGCGCCTATTACGAGCTGTGTTATTCCGACACCGTGCCGATGTACGGCGCGGAGTTGTTGAGCCAGGGCAAGTTTCCGTACAAGTCGAGTTGGCTGGAGCTGGATTCGGCGGGCAAGCCGCGCACGCAGTACGACGGCAGTCCCGCGGTGCGCTACATGGAGTATCCGGTGTTGACCGGGGTGTACCAGTACGTGTCGATGTCGTTGGCCAAGACCTACACCGCGCTGGCGAAAGTCACCAAGGCGCCACTGCTCAACGGTGTGGCCGAGGTGGTGATGTTCTTCAACATCGCCGCCTTCGGCCTGGCGCTGGCCTGGCTGGCGACCGTGTGGGCGACGGCGTTGCTCGCCGGCCGGCGGATCTGGGACGCCGCCCTGGTGGCCGCCTCCCCGATCCTCGTATTCCAGATCTTCACCAACTTCGACGCGCTGGCAACATCTTTGGCGATCGGCGGTCTGCTGGCGTGGTCGCGGCGCAAGCCCACGTTGGCCGGGGTCCTGATCGGAATGGGGGTGGCGGCCAAGCTCTATCCGGCGCTGTTCCTGCTGCCGCTTCTGCTGTTGGGGGTGCGTACCGGCCGGTTGGCCGAGGCCGTCCGGACAGCTTCTGTAGCCGCCATAACCTGGGTGCTCATCAACCTGCCGGTGATGCTGTTCTATCCGCGGGGCTGGTCGGAGTTCTACCGGCTCAACACCCGCCGCACCCAGGACATGGATTCGCTGTTCAACGTGATCAAGTCCTTCACCGGCTGGCCCGGCCTGGATCCCGGGCTGGGATTCTGGCAGCCGCCGTTGGTGCTCAACGCCGTGGTCGCGTTGTTGTTCGGTTTATGTTGCGTAGCAATCGGATACGTCGCGCTGACCGCACCGCAGCGGCCTCGGGTGGCCCAACTGGTGTTCCTGGTGGTCGCCGCGTTCCTGTTGGTCAACAAGGTGTGGAGCCCGCAGTTCTCGCTGTGGCTGGTGCCCCTTGCGGTGCTGGCACTGCCGCACCGTCGGGTGCTGCTGGCCTGGATGACGATCGACGCGCTGGTGTGGGTTCCCCGGATGCTTTATCTCTACGGCGAACAGAACAAGGGCCTGCCCGAGCAGTGGTTCACCGCCACCGTGCTGCTCCGCGATCTGGCCGTGGTCGGGCTGGTGGTCCTGGTGGTCCGCCAGATCTATCGCCCCGCAAATGATTTGGTGCGTTGGGGAGGTCGGATCGACGACCCGTCCGGCGGGATTTTCGATAACGCACCGGACGCCTTTCCTTCCCGATTGCCAGGATGGTTGAAGCCCCGCGGGGCTCCGATGGAGGAGATGTTCGATGCAGGTCGCGATCACGCTGTTTCCGGGCACCACAGCGCTGGACTCCATCGGCCCGTATGAAGTGTTGCAGCGGGTCCCGTCTATCGAGGTGGCGTTCGTCGGCCACCGGCGCGGCGAGGTTCGCACCGATAACGGCATGCTCGGACTGATCGTCGACGCCACCTTCGACGAGGTGAGCCAACCCGACGTCATCGTCATACCCGGTGGCGTCGGAACCCGCACCCTGATTAAGGACCCCGTCATCCTCGACTGGATCCGCGCGGTGCATCCCCGGACGCTGTTCACCACCTCGGTGTGTACCGGCAGCCTCGTGCTGGCCGCGGCGGGTCTGCTCGATGGGATGACCGCCACGACGCACTGGTCGACCCAGGACATCCTGGCCTCGCTCGGCGGCGTCTACACCCCGCAGCGGGTGGTCGAGCACCTGCCGCAGCGCATCATCACGGCCGCCGGGGTGTCCAGTGGAATCGACATGGCACTGCGACTGGTGGAACTGCTGGTGGACCGGCAGGCCGCCGAGGCGAGCCAGTTGATGATCGAGTACGACCCGCAACCGCCGTTCGATTGCGGTTCGCTGGCCAAGGCCCCCGAAAGCGTCCGTTTGCTGGCCGAGGAGTATGGCCGGCAGCGCAGCTGATTTCGCTGATCAGCCGCGTCTCCTGTAACCTGAGCCGGTTGCCGACGCAGGCGACCCTCCTGCCACGCCATAGGGGTGTGGCCGCAAAACGACCATAGGAGGTGATGAGGTTTCCATGCGTCAATACGAAATTATGGTCATTCTCGACCCGACTCTCGACGAGCGCACCGTCGCCCCGTCCCTGGACACGTTCCTCAACGTGATCCGCGGTGACGGCGGGACTGTGGACAAGGTCGACATCTGGGGCCGGCGCCGCCTGGCCTACGAAATCGCCAAGCACGCCGAGGGTATCTACGCCGTCGTCGATGTGAAGGCGGAGCACAAGACCGTGTCCGAGCTCGACCGTCAGCTGAACCTGAACGAGTCGGTGCTGCGGACCAAGGTGATGCGGACCGACAAGCACTGACCA
>JAHBAP020000034.1 GCA_018500005.2 Mycobacterium sp.
AACCGATCTGGCGGCGGCGGTGGTCGAGACCCACGGCCGCACGAAGACAGCCGAACTGCTCGCCGGAATCGAGATCATCCCGCCGCAATACATCGACTATCGCGGTAGCCGCTTTCCTGAACTCGACGTACCGGCCGTCCTGGCGCGTCGCCCCCAGGTTGTCCTCGTTGACGAACTCGCCCACACCAACACCCCCGGCAGCAAGCACCCCAAACGGTGGATGGACGTCGAGGAATTGCTGGAGGCGGGAATCTCGGTGATCTCCACCGTCAACGTCCAGCATCTGGAGAGCCTCAACGACGTTGTCGCGCAGATCACCGGAATCGAACAGCAGGAGACCGTTCCGGACGAAATTGTCCGAGGTGCAGCCCAGATCGAACTTGTGGACATCACGCCGGAAGCGTTGCGACGCAGACTCTCCCACGGGAACGTCTATGCGGCAGAGAAAGTCGACGCGGCCCTGTCGAACTACTTCCGGCGCGGAAACCTCACTGCACTGAGGGAATTGGCGCTTCTCTGGCTGGCCGATCAGGTCGACGCCGCTCTTGCAAAGTATCGCGCCGAAAACAAGATCACCGATACCTGGGAGGCCCGCGAGCGGGTTGCGGTCGCCGTCACCGGCGGCCCCGAATCAGAAACACTGGTTCGGCGTGCGTCGCGGATCGCCGCGAAGTCCAGCGCCGAGTTGATGGTCGTCCATGTGGTTCGTGGCGACGGCCTGTCCGGAGTTTCCGCACCCCAGATGGGAAGAGTGCGAGAACTCGCCGCGAGCCTGGGAGCGACCGTGCACACCGTCGTCGGGGACGACGTGCCCAAAGCCCTGCTGGATTTCGCCAGGGAGATCAACGCCACCCAGCTCGTGATCGGCACCTCCCGCCGTTCCCGATGGGCCCGAATCCTCGACGAAGGCATCGGTTCGGCCATCGTGCAGGACTCCGGCAAGATCGACGTCCACATGGTGACCCACGAGGAGGCCGGGCGGGTTTCCTCACTCCGGGTGGTGTCACCGCAACGCCGCCGGCTGATCTCCTGGCTGTGTGCGGTTGTCGTACCGACGGCTCTGTGTGCGGTCACAGCGGTCTTCCTCGACCGCTACCTCAACATCGCCGGTGAGACGGCACTGTTCTTCGTCGGTGTGCTGTTCGTCGCCATGCTCGGAGGTATCGCCCCGGCCGCGTTCTCCGCGGTGCTGTCCGGACTGTTGTTGAACTACTTCCTGACCGATCCCCGCTACACCTTCACCATCGCCGAGCCCGATGCCGCGGTAACGGAGGTGGTTCTGCTGCTGATGGCAGTCGCGGTCGCCGCGCTGGTCGACCGTGCGGCCGGGCGCCAGCGGGAGGCCAGACGGGCATCCCGGGAGGCGGAACTGTTGACGCTGTTCTCCGGCTCGGTACTGAGGGGTGCGGATCTCGACGCGCTGCTGGGGAAGGTCCGTGAGGCGTACTCGCAAACTGCCGTCAGCCTGATCCGAGTGCGTGGGGAGCAGGAGCAGGTCGTCGCGAGCGTCGGCACCGAGCCTCCTGTCGCCGTGGATTCTACAGACACCGCAATCGATGTCGGCGACGACGAATTCTGGATGCTGCTCGCCGGACACAGCTTGCCGGCCGCCGATCGGCGAGTACTCACCCTGGTCGCCAACAAGGCCGCAGGCCTGGTTCGGCAGCGCGAACTCATATCCGAAGCGAGCCGGGCAGAGGCCATTGAGAAGGCCGACGAGCTGCGGCGGTCGCTGTTGTCCGCGGTGAGCCACGATTTGCGCACACCCTTGGCAGGGGCCAAGGCGGCGGTGTCGAGTTTGCGTTCCGACGAGGTGGACTTCTCCGAAGCGGATACCGCCGAACTGCTTGCAACAGTGGAAGAGTCGATCGATCAACTGACCGCACTCGTCGACAACCTGCTGGACTCTTCGCGGCTCGCCACCGGCGCGGTGCGGCCCCAAGTCGTCAAGGTCTACCTGGAAGAGGTCGTGCAGCGCGCCCTGCTGAGCATTGGCCGGGGCGTAACGGGTCTCGGAGGCCGCGGACTCGACCGTGTCAAAGTGGACGTTGGCGAGGCGGCCGCCATGGCCGATCCCGGCCTGCTCGAACGGGTGCTGGCCAATCTGATCGACAACGCCCTGCGCTATGCGCCGGAGAGCCTGGTTCGCGTGAACGCCGGGATTGTGGGGCGCAGGGTGCTCATCACCATTGCTGACGAAGGGCCAGGCGTGCCCCGCGGCAGCGAGGAGCAGCTCTTCGAACCCTTTCAACGACTCGGAGACCGGGCCAACCGATCTGGGGTGGGACTCGGACTTTCCGTTGCGCGCGGATTCGTGGAAGCAATGGCCGGCACAATCTCCGCCACTGACACCCCGGGTGGGGGACTTACCGTAATCGTCGAACTCCCTGTGCCCCAGGATGACTGACGATGACAAAAGTACTCATCGTTGATGACGAGCCGCAGATCCTGAGAGCGCTGCGCATCAACCTCGCGGTTCGTGGTTACGAGATCACCACCGCCTCGACGGGCGCAGCGGCGCTTCGTGCTGCCGCCGAATCCCGTCCGGACGTGATCGTTCTTGACCTCGGTCTACCGGACATCGACGGCCTTGAAGTTCTTGCGGGGCTGAGGGGATGGAGCGATATCCCGGTGATCGTGCTGTCCGCTCGCTCCGATTCGGCAGAGAAAGTCGCCGCGCTCGATGCGGGTGCTGACGACTATGTGACCAAGCCCTTCGGCATGGACGAGTTTCTCGCCCGCCTGCGCGCTGCGGTTCGCCGGGGAGTGGCCTCAGCCGATGCCGGCGAGCCGGTCGTCGAAACCGATTCCTTCACCGTGGATTTGGCGGCAAAGAAGGTCATCAAAAACGGAGTCGGAGTTCACCTCACGCCGACCGAGTGGGGCATTCTCGAGATGTTGGTCCGCAACCGCGGAAAGCTCGTTGGACGCGAGGATCTTCTCAAGGAGGTTTGGGGCCCCGCTTACGCGCGGGAGGGCCATTATCTGCGGGTCTATCTGGCTCAGCTCCGCCGCAAGCTAGAAGACGATCCCTCCAGCCCGCGGCACCTCGTGACCGAGGCGGGTATGGGATATCGCTTCGAACAGTAAACGCAGACTGTTCCGACACGGTGAAACGAGCGTGCGGTATCTCGCTGCATTGCCCATCGGCTGCCGCTTCAGCCGAGGCGGTCTGCGACGAACTGCGCCGCCTGTTCGTACATGCCGTTCTCCAGATAGGAGAAATGCGCCGCCAGGTTCTTCCCCTTGGAGCAGAAGATGTCGTTGTCCGCGCACAGGTCGATCGTCTTGTAGCCGTAGAGGCTGCTGATCTCGTTGAGCGGTCCGCCGCCGGGCTGGAATTTACGGATCGGGTTGCCGAACACTGCCACCGCCGCGACATGGTCGGCGAGTTGGGGCGGCATGGGCGTTGCCGTGTAATCCCCGAGCGGGCCGGGATTGGCGGTGATGAGCGAGATCACGCCCGCGCCCTGGGACAGCCCGCTGAGCACCATCTTGGTGGCCGGGCAATTGTCGGCCATCCACTGGACGTGGGCCGCAGCGTCGGCCGCTCCGGCCGGGGCCGAGGTGGCGAAGTCGAAACTCGCCGGGTAGTTCACGATGTACTGCGACACCGATCGGCCACCGGCCTTGGCGCGCACCAGGTCGATGAACCCCTGACCGCCGAGTTGGGTCTTGGCGTTGCCCACGGTGCCCCTGGCCCAGATCACCTCGACGTCGGAACAGGGTTCGGCGGCCGCCGATGGAGATGCGGGACCGCCGCAGGCCGTCGCGGCCAGTGCCAGCGCCGCCAGGTATCCGGGAAGCCGTCTCGTCAACACCGCATCATGCTGGCACACCGGAGTCCGTTTCAGCCTCAGCGCCGCAGGATCGGCCGCAGGGCGTCCAGGACGCCGGCGTCCTCGATGGTCGACGGCACCGGTTCGTCGCGCCCGTCGGCGATTCCGCGCATCGTCTTGCGCAGGATCTTGCCGGATCTGGTCTTCGGCAGTGCGGGGACCACATCGACCCGACGCAGTGCCGCGACCGGGCCGATCTCCTCGCGTACCGAGGCGACCAATTCTTCGGCCAGGCCGTCGGAGGAAGCCCCGGCTTTGAGAACCACGAATCCACGCGGTTCCTGGCCCTTGATCTCGTCGGCCACCCCGACCACCGCGCACTCGGCCACCGCGGGATGCGCGGCCAGCACAGCCTCGATCGCGCCTGTCGAAAGTCTGTGTCCGGCAACGTTGATCACGTCGTCGATGCGGCCCATCACGAACAGATAGCCGTCATCGTCGAGGTAGCCGCCGTCGCCGGTGAGGTAGTAGCCGGGGTGCTCGCAGAGATAGGACGCCTCGTATCGGGCGTCGTCACCCCACAGCGTCGGCAGGGTGCCGGGCGGCAGCGGCAATCGGATGCAGATCGCGCCGTCCTCGCCGCGCTCGCAGCCCGAACCGTCCGGATTAAGTATCTGCACATCGAAGCCGGGCATCGGTACTGTCGGCGAACCCGCCTTGAGCGGAAGCTGTTCCACACCAACGGGATTGGCGGCGATCGCCCATCCCGTCTCGGTCTGCCACCAGTGGTCGACCACCGGGATCCCGAGCACCCCGGATGCCCACGCGTAGGTGTCGGGGTCCAATCGCTCACCGGCCTGGAACAGATAGCGCAGCGACGACAGGTCGTAGCGGCCGGTGTGGGAACCCTCCGGGTCCTCCTTGCGGATCACCCGGATCGCGGTGGGAGCCGAAAACAGCACCTTCACCCCGTGCTCGGCCACCACCCGCCAGAACGCGCCCGGATCGGGCGTCCCCACCGGCTTGCCCTCGTAGAGCACGGTGGTGGCACCGGCCAGTAGCGGCCCGTAGACGATGTAGGAGTGGCCCACCACCCAGCCGACGTCGGAGGCCGCCCAGAACACGTCGCCGGGTTCGATCCCGTAGATGTTGCGCATGGTCCACAGCAGTGCGACGGCGTGGCCGCCGTTGTCGCGGACGATCCCCTTTGGCTTGCCGGTGGTGCCGGAGGTGTAGAGGACGTAGAGCGGGTCGGTCGCCGCCACCGAAACCGGGTCGACCGGGGAGGCCGAAGCCATCAACTCCGTCCAGTCACGGTCCCGGTCCGCGGTGAGATCGCAGCGGTGCGCGTCGCGCTGGACGATCACGCAGGCAGCCGGTTGGTGTTCGGCCAAATCCAGGGCGTGGTCGAGCATCGGTTTGTACTCCACCACCCTGGTCGGCTCGATCCCACAGGAGGCCGAGACGACCACCGTCGGCCGGGCGTCGTCGATCCGGGTGGCCAGCTCGTGGCCGGCGAATCCGCCGAACACCACCGAGTGCACCGCCCCGATCCGCGCGCAGGCCAGCATCGCCACCACGGCCTCGGGAATCATCGGCATGTAGAGCACAACCCGATCGCCCTTGCCGACCCCGAGGCTGCGCAGCACCCCGGCGAAACGCGCTGTCAGGTCGACTAATTCGCGATAGGTGTAGGTGCGTTTGGTGCCGGTGACCGGCGAGTCGTAGATCAGCGCCGGCTGATCGCCGCGCTCCTCGATATGCCGGTCCAGAGCGTTGGCGCAGGTGTTCAACTCCCCGTCGGGGAACCAGCGGTAGAACGGGGGATTGGTGTCGTCGAGGACGCGCCGGGGCTCCCTGGTCCAGGACACCGCTTCGGCGGCCTGGGTCCAGAACGCCGTCGGATCGTCGATGCTGGACTGGTAAAGCTCACGGTAAACACCCACGGGTAGAACCGTAGCGCCCGACCCCGACCCGCGAGCGTGCGTGTCGGCACCCCGACACTCCGCGCGCGCGTGCCTTTTGTGCACTCTCGCGGGTCAGGAAACCTTCGCGATGACGTTCTCGGCGAACCACTCCAGATTGCGGATCTTGGCGTCCAACGGTTCGGTGTCCGGGCCGACGATGTAGGGGATCCGGAAACCGACGATCACATCGGTGACGCCCTTGTCCTCCAAGCGCTTCACCCCGTCGACGGTGAACCCGTCGATGGAGATGACATGGATCTGGAACGGCTTGTCGGCGGTGCCCTCCTCCGCGCGGTAGCGATTGAGTTTCGCCAGCAGTTCGTCGAGATCCTCGTTGCCGCCGCCGTGCATCCAGCCGTCGTTTCGGGCCGCCCGGCGCAGGGCGGCGTCGGCGTGCCCGCCGATCAGGATCGGGATCGGTTCGGTGGGCGCGGGTGTCATCTTGATCTTGGGGATGTCGTAGAACTCGCCGTGATACTCGAAGTAGTCCCCGGAGGTCAGTCCGCGGATGATGTCGATGCACTCGTCCATCCGCTTTCCGCGCTTGGCGAACGGGACCCCCATGATTTCGTAGTCCTCCGGCCAGGGGCTGGTGCCCACCCCGAGACCGACCCGGTTGCCGATCAGCGCGGCCAGCGATCCGGCCTGCTTGGCCAC
>JAHBAP020000005.1 GCA_018500005.2 Mycobacterium sp.
ACCATCGCGCCGGCCGCGATCGAACCGGTCGGCTCCTCGAATTGCGAACTGCCGGTGAAGTTCGCGATCGCCACCGGTGCGGTGATCGCCGCCTTCGTCGCGGTCAGTGATAACGCGAGCAACAGGTCGTTCCAGGCGAAGATGAAGACCAGGATCGCCGCAGTGACGATCCCGGGGGCCGCCAGGGGCGCGATCACCCGGCGGAAGGCCTGGGCGGGCGTGGCGCCGTCCATCTTGGCCGCTTTCTCCAAATCCCAAGGGATCTCCCGGAAGAACGCCGAGAGGGTGTAGATCGCCAACGGCAGCGCGAAGGTGATGTACGGGATGATCAGGCCGGGCCAGGTGTCGAACAGGCCGATCCGTCGTTCGATGTTGAACAACGGGGTGACCAAGGAGATCTGCGGGAACATTGCGATCAGCAATGCGGCGCCGATCAGCGCACGCTTGCCGCGGAAGTCCAGTCGAGCCACCGCGTAGGCCGCCATGCCGCCGATCACCACGGCGATGACGGTGGTGATCAACCCGATGCCGATCGAGTTGACCAACGCCGAGGTGAACACATTGCCCTTGAAGATGCCCCTGTAGTTGTCGAAGGTTATCGACGACGGAATCAGCTTGCCGTCCTTGACGGTTGAGGTCGGCTTGAGCGAAAGGCTCAGGATCCACAGCACCGGAAGCAGTGCGTAGATCAACACCAGGACGTTGATAACGGTCCAGGAACCTGTGCGCCGTGTCATCAGCGGACCTCGTCCTCGGCGCCGGGCGCCGAGGCGCCGAACAGTTTGATGAAGATGAACGCGATGATCGCCACAGCGGCGAATACCAGCACGCTGATCGCTGAGCCCAATCCGATGTTGAAGGCTTTGAAGAGATTGTCGTAGCCCAGGATCGATACCGACGCGGTGTCATTGGCTCCGCCGGTCAGCACGTAGATGTTGTCGAAGATCCGGAACGCATCAAGAGTGCGAAACAGCAATGCCACCAGGATCGCCGGTTTCAACAGCGGAAGGATCACCCGGGTCAGCCTGGTCCAGGCGCCGGCGCCGTCCACTTCGGCGGCCTTGAGCAGATCTTCGGGCACCAACGCCAGCCCGGCCAGTAGCAGCAGTGCCATGAACGGCGTGGTCTTCCACACCTCGGCCAGGATGATGACCGCGAGCGACGGAATCTGTTGGGTGAGCGGGGCCGTTCCGTCCGGCAGCAGATTGGCCAGGTAACCGGTTCCCGGCGTCCATGCGTAGTACCAGCTGTAGGACGCCGCGACGGTCACGATGCCATAGGGAATCAGGATCGCGGTGCGTACCAATCCCTTGCCGAAGAGGGTCCGGTGCATCACCAGTGCCAGCGCCAGGCCCAACGCGAATTCGATGGCCACCGAGATCACGGTGATGACCAGGGTGATGAAAAAGGCTGTCCACCAATACTTGTCGGACAGGATAGTGGCGTAGTTTGAGAACCCGACGAAAGCGGTGTCTGCGGGGCTGGCCAGGTTGTAGCGGTGCAGGCTCAGCCAGAACGCATAGATGATCGGGTAGGCGGTGACTGCCAGCATCAGCACGACCGCCGGGGCGATCAGCCAGTAGGCCAGGCGTCGTTGGGAGCGACGGTCACTGGTCAACACGGTTCGGGTTGTCCCGGAAACAGTCACGGGATCAGCCCCTTACCGTCGATGGCTTTCTGGACCTCCGCGGCCAGTTCGTCAGCGGTCTTCTCCGGGTCGATCGAGGTGATCGGTGCCAGCGTCGCCGAGATCCGGGTCGACATGGCCTGATAGTTCGGCGTCGCCGGACGTACCGCGGCGTTGGTCAACTGATCGCGGATGATGGCGTACTGCGGATACTTCTTCTGGAACGCCGGGTCCGAATACAGCGAGGTGCGCACCGCGGGCAGACCGCCCTCGATGGAGGTGTAGCGCTGGTTTGACTCGCTGCGAATACAGCGCACCGCCTCGAACGCCTCGGCGGGGTGGCGGGTGGTGGAGGCCACCGCGAGGTTGAGTCCGCCGAGGGTGACCCGGGCCGGTTGCCCCTGGATCACCCCGGGATACGGCGCGAAGGCGAACACCTGCTTGCTGGCGTCGAAAGCCATCTGGAACTGTTCGTCGGTGGGCGAGAACGTTCCTGCCTCGTTGATGGCCCCAGATAGTTCCGGCATCTCATTGAGTGGCAGGAACGGCACGCCGCCCTTGGTGGCGTTCTCCAGCATCGAGGCGAACACGAAGGGCCAGTTGACCTCAAGGGCGGCCTTGCCGCTTTCCAGTGCCAGCCGCGCGGTGCCCTCATCGGTCTGGGTGACCGACGGATCCGCGCCGGGGGCGGTAGCCACGGATTTGATGATCTGCAACGCCTTGACGGTGGCAGCCCGGTGCTCGGGGGTGTCCACCAGGGTGACCGTCTTGCCGTCCTCGGAGAGCACCCGCCCACCGGCGCTTTCGAGCAGCGAGTTGAACCACACCACCAGGCCCTCGTATTGCTTGGCCTGAACCGCAATCCAACTCGGCTTGCCCTCGGCGTGCAGTCGAGTGGCGTCAGAGATCATCTGATCCCAGGTCGGCGGCGGCGGTGCCACCAGATCCGGCCGATACCAGAGCATCTGGGTGTTGGTGGTGACCGGTGCGGCGAACAGCTTGCCCTGCCACTTGGCCGTATCCAGGGGACCCTGCAGGGTGTCGGCGACAGCGTCGGCTTCGGCCTGCCCGGCCGGATCATCGGACAACGGAAGCGCCCAGCCGGCTTCGGCGAATTCCGCGGTCCACACCACATCCATCGCCATGATGTCCAGCGAGTGGTCGTTGCCGGTGATCCGGCGGGCCAGTTGCAGGCGCTGATCGTCGGCGCCCTTGGGCAGGCTGAACTGCTGGATGCGGAACTTGCCGCCCAACTGCTCGTTGCATCGCTCCGCGACGGCGGTGAACGTCGCGGTTTCACTGGCTGGCGTGTAGAGACTCACGACACCGCTGTTGGTGGACGAACTGCACGCCGCCACCGACGTCGCGACGGTCAGCGCCGCCAGTGCCGCCCCGCAGACTCGTTGAGCGTGCTTCCCACCCGTTCCCACGACGCGTACCTTAACCCGCCCGCGCACCAGATCAGCGCACGGCCGCGACGCGTTGGCGCAGGTGGCTTTATCGCGGCTAGCGCTCCTCGCGGTCAATAAGCGTCTGGATCATGCCCGCGATCTGTTGCTGGCCAGCAGCGGTCAGGTCGAACTTCGAGAGCATTTCGGCGCGCAAGTCGCGCAAGTTCGTACGCAGATCAAGAAGATCCGCACGCACGGCGTTGAAGCTGTTGTTCGCCGCCATGAACAGCACCCTACCGCCGCCAAGACCCAGCGCCGAGCACTTATCCACAGCCCCGGAGCCCACCCGCATACTCGCCGAGGGTCGGCGCCTACAGCGTCAGACGCGACAGCATGTCTCGTGCTTGCTCGGCGCCCTGCGGATCGCACAGCACGTCGTAGCGGCCGGCCACCAGTTGCATGGTGGAGCTGAAATCCCTGGTGCCCTTCGACATCGCGTAGGGGATGGCCGAGGTGATCAAGCCGAACATGATGCCGGCGGGGATGGCCGCGGCCAGGCTCTGGCCGAGATGGTTCGTCAGGATCCCGAGCAGCAGGCCGATGAAGACACCCAGCCACGCGCCGCTGAGAACGCCGCCGAGGAGCACCTTGCCCCAACTGAGCCGCCCGGTGACGCGCTCGACCTGCATCAGGTCGACACCGACAATGGTCACCTGCTGCACGGGGAACTGGTTGTCCGACAGGTAGTCGACGGCCTTCTGCGCCTCGGCGTAGGTGGGATAGGAGCCGACCGGCCAGCCTTTCGGAGGTGTCGGCAGGCCAAGCGGCCCACGACGCGACGCGCCCACGGCCCCGCCCGGATTCTGGGCTGACGGAAAGGGACTGGTCATGGTGTTGCCTTCTCCTTCATCGAGTTGCGTGCGGCGCCTTATCCGGCCCGGCACATAGGCTAGGTTCACAGCATGACAGCCGCCAGCGGTGACCCCGGGGAAACGCCGCAGACCGGTGGTGCCTCCCCGGACAATCCGGCCTACGAGATGCCAGCCGATCCGGCCTATGCTCCGCCGGCCGGCCCGGTGTACGGC
>JAHBAP020000619.1 GCA_018500005.2 Mycobacterium sp.
GGGCCACCGCGCTGGCCCTGCACGGCGAGCCCGCCGCGGCACCCCGGACCGTGGTGGCGGTGCCCGCCGGCCTACCGGCGGCGTCGGCGCAGCAGCAGTCCGACCACCACACCGATCAGCAGCATGGTCGCGAGCAGCAGCCACATCGGTGACTCGACGGTCGCCCACAGGAAGTGGACTTGCTGGTGGTCCCGGTTCTGTCCGATGAACACCGCCGCCAGCGCCATCAGGGCGATGGGCGCCCAGTACTGCACCGCGAACCGTGCGAACGCATTTCCGCGGGGTGATTCCTCTGCCGACATGCCGACCTCCTCGTCAGCACCGTAGCCTGCTGGTCATGAACGGCCGCGGCGTCTCACGGATCCTGATGATTCTGTTGGGAGTTGTCGCGGCGGTGTCCATCGGTGGTCTGATCACCACCGCAGTGGTGGGCGTGACAGGGGATGAGTATGGCTCCTACGGGGAGCTGTCCATCCCGGGCTCCGGTGATATCCACCTGCCGGCCGGTGAGGTCATGATCAGCTTCCATGTCCGCAATTACGGCGGGCGAGGTCTGACGCTGCCGAGGCTGAACTTCGACATCACCCCGCCGCCCGGTGTCGCCGATCCGACGGTGACCGAGGACTTCGGTCCCACGGTCTCGGTCAACGACGACGCGCACCGCCGCGTCTGGTTCATGCGGGTGCCGGTGGAAGGCGACTATCGGGTGATCACCGACGGCCAGGTGGGCGGCTATGCGGACCCCCGGCTGGCATTCGGCCAGACCAGCTCGGTGGAAGGCCCGCTATGGCTGTTCGCGGCGTTGTCGATGATCAGCGTGGACCTGGGTATCGCGGCGTGGTGGTTCACCCGGCGGGCCCGCCGAAGCCCGGCTCCACCGGAGCCGACGACGGTCGATCCCTACACGCCCAGCGATGAGGGTGTGCGGCTCGAACAATTGAAAACCATTTCAGCGCTTCGCGATTCGGGTGCACTGACGGAGAAGGAGTTCCAGGAGGAGAAGCGGCGGATCCTCGAGGGCCGGTAGCCGACTACACTCACCGGACGTGAAGGCTGTCAGCTGTTCCCGCGGAAAGCTCTCGGTGGTCGACCTGCCCGACCCGCGTCCGGCGGCCGGCCAGCTTGTTCTGGAGGTCCGGGCCTGCGGGATCTGCGGTTCGGACCTGCACGCCAAGGACCACGCCGACGACCTGACCGAGGTGATGGCCACCCTCGGCTACCCGGACTTCATGCGGGGCGACACCCCGACGGTGATGGGTCACGAGTTCTGCGGGGTGATTGCCGAACGCGGACCGAAGACCCCCAAAGGCCTCAAGGAAGGGATGAAGGTCGTCTCCTTCCCGATGGTGCGCAGCCATGGCGGGGTGCATCTGACCGGTCTGTCGCCGCTGGCGCCCGGCGGCTACGCGGAGGCCGTCGTGGTGGAGGCGTCGCTGACCTTCGCGGTGCCCAACGGCCTGTCCTCGGAGATCGCCGCGCTGACCGAACCGATGGCAGTTGCGCTGCATGCCGTGCGCCGGGCTGAGGTGAAGAAAGGCGATACCGCCGTCGTCATCGGCTGCGGGCCGGTCGGACTCGCGGTCATCGCACACCTGAAGGCGGCAGGGGTCGGAGCCGTCATCGCCAGCGATTTCTCCCCGGCCCGCCGGGATCTGGCCCGGCGTTGCGGTGCCGATGTCGTCGTTGATCCGGCGGTGGATTCGCCCTACGAGAAGATCAGCGCGAAGGGTCTGATCACCAAGGCGCCGGCGCTCTACGAACTCGCGTTGAACTCGATGGGCAAGCTGCGCAAACTACCCGCCTGGTCGCATGTCTACCGCGCGGCCGAGGCCGCCGGCGCAGCAGGCCCGAAGCGGCCGATCATCTTCGAATGCGTCGGCGTGCCCGGCATGATCGACGGCATCGTCTCGGCGGCGCCACTGAGTTCCCGGGTGATCGTGGTCGGGGTGTGCATGGGCGCCGACCAGATCCGGCCCACCATGGCGCTGGCCAAGGAGATCGACATGCGGTTCACCTTCGGGTACACGCCGCTGGACTTCCACGACAGCCTGCGGATGCTGGCCGACGGGAAGTTGCAGGTCGAATCGTTGATCACCGGCAAGGTGGGGCTCAAGGGTGTTGCCGGAGCGTTCAGCGCGCTCGGGGATCCGGAGAAGCACGCGAAGGTGATCGTCGATCCGCGCAGTTCAGCGGAATTGCCTTAGGCGTAACGCTTTTCAGCGGCCTTTGGCCACCCATTCGTCGTAGTGCACCAACTCGTCGCCGATCGTCGTCGAGTCGCCGTGTCCGGTGCACACCACCGTGTCGGCCGGCAGCGCCCCCAACTTGTCTTTGATCGACCTCAGGATGGTCGGGAAGTCCGAGAACGACCGGCCGGTGGCGCCCGGTCCGCCGTGGAAAAGGGTATCCCCGGAGAACACCGCCCCCAGGGCCGGCGCGTACAGGCAGGTTGATCCGGGGGAGTGGCCCGGGGTGGCGATGGCGCGCAGTTCGATCCCGCCGGCGCTCAGGCACTGCCCGTCCTGCAGGGCGAGGAAAGCCTTGTCGCCGTGCGTCATCTCCCACAACATGGTGTCGGCCGGGTTCAGCAGCACCGGCGCGTCGAGATCGGCACCCAACTGCGGGGCGACGGTGATGTGGTCATTGTGGCCGTGCGTGCACACCACGGCGACGACGTGCCGACCGCCCACCGCGTCCTCGATCGCCTCGGCGTCGTGGGCCGCGTCGATCACGATCACCTCCGAGTCGTCACCGACGATCCAGACGTTGTTGTCGACTTCCCAACTGCCGCCGTCGAGTTCGAAGGTGCCGTGGGTGACCAGGCGCTCAATCCCTTTCACAGCACGACCACCGAGCGCAGCACCTCGCCGGCGTGCATCTTGTGGAACGCCTCCTCGACGGCTTCCAACCCGATGCGCTCGGAAACGAAACGCTCCAGTGGCAACCGGCCCTGCCGGTAGAGGCTGATCAACGTGGGGAAGTCCCGCTCCGGCAGGCAGTCGCCGTACCAGGACGACTTCAACGATCCGCCCCGGGAGAAGAAGTCGACCAACGGCATTTCCAGGGTCATCTCCGGTGTCGGAACACCCACCAGCACAACGGTTCCGGCAAGATCACGTGCGTAGAACGCCTGTTTCCAGGTTTCCGGGCGGCCGACCGCGTCGATCACCACGTCGACCCCGAAACCGTCGGTGAGGTCCTGAATGGTCTCGACCACATCGCGTTCACGGGCATTGACGGTGTGGGTGGCTCCGAAGTCACGGGCCCAGTCCAGCTTGGTGTCATCGGTGTCGACGGCGATGATCTGGCGCGCACCGACCAGACGCGCGCCGGCGATGGCCGCGTCACCCACGCCGCCGCAACCGATCACCGCGACGGTGTCGTCGCGGTTCACCGCGCCGGTGTTGATCGCCGCACCGATCCCGGCCATCACTCCGCAACCCAGCAGTCCGGCCACCGCCGGGTCGGCCTGCGAATCGACCTTGGTGCACTGGCCCTCGTGCACCAGTGTCTTGTCGGCGAACGCCCCGATGCCCAGGGCCGGGGACAATTCGGTGCCATCGGTCAGCGTCATCTTCTGGGCGGCGTTGAAGGTGTTGAAGCAGTACCACTGCCGTCCGCGCTTACAGGCCCGGCACTGCCCGCACACCGCCCGCCAGTTCAGGATGACGAAATCGCCCGGGGCAACATGGCTGACCCCCTCGCCAACGCTCTCCACGATCCCGGCGGCCTCATGGCCGAGCAGGAACGGATAGTTGTCGTTGATACCGCCCTCGCGGTAGGTGAGGTCGGTGTGGCACACCCCGCAGGCCTGGACGGCAACCACCACCTCGCCGGGACCTGGGTCCGGGATGACGATGTCGACCAGTTCGACGGGGGCACCCTTGGACCGCGAGATCACGCCACGCACTGTCTGACTCATGGCTCAAGACCCTAGCCGGGGATAAGTTGACGTCGATGTCTGCTCTCGATCTCCTCGCCGATTGGCCGGTGCGCACCGCGTCGGCCGCAGTGTTGGGACCGGACGGGGTGCTCGCGAGCGTCGGTGACACCGCCCTCCGCTACCGCCTGGCATCGGTCACCAAACCGTTGGTGGCGCGGGCGGCCCAGGTGGCGGTCGAGGAGGGTGTCTTCGACCTCGACACTCCGGCCGGGCCGCCGGGATCGACCGTGCGTCATCTGCTCGCCCACGCCTCCGGACTGGCGATGAATTCACCGGAGCGGCAGGCCGAACCGGGTACCCGTCGGATCTACTCCAACTACGGCTTCGCGGTGCTGGCCGAGACGATCGAGTCGCAGTCCGGGATCGAGTTCTCCCGGTATCTGGGCGAGGCGGTGTTCGACCCGTTGGGCATGGCGGCGTCGAACCTGGACGGAGGCGCCGCGGCGGCCGGGTACGGGGCCGTCTCCACGGTCGATGACCTGGTGGCGTTCGCCGGGGATCTGCTGCGCCCCCGCGTCGTGTCGGCTCCCACGCACACCGAGGCGACCAGCGTGCAGTTCCCCGGACTGGATGGTGTTGTCCCCGGTTACGGCATGCAACGGCCCAACGACTGGGGGCTGGGTTTCGAGATTCGGGCGGACAAATCCCCGCACTGGACCGGCACGGCGAACTCGCCCCGCACCTACGGGCACTTTGGGCAGTCCGGCACGTTCCTTTGGGTCGACCCGGACCGCGACCTGGCCCTGGTGGCGCTCACCGACCGGGACTTCGGTGTCTGGGCCAAACCGGTGTGGCATGAGCTATCCGACCAGGTCCTGGCCGAGTTCAGATCGGACTAGCGCAACAGGGGTCCCAAGGGGCACAATCTGTCTCTTATACACATCTGACGCTGTCGACGAAGGCCTAGGTGCAGATTTCGGTGGCCGCCGTATCATTAAAAAAAAATAAAAATGGTCTCGGAGACACCACTCAA
>JAHBAP020000234.1 GCA_018500005.2 Mycobacterium sp.
AGATGGTCGAGCCGACGGTGTCCACCCCGATCAGCGTCATCTCGGGATTGAACTCTCTCAGCACCCGCGCCACCCCGGCTGAGTGGCCGCCGGTGCCCACCGAGCACACCAGCACGTCGATGCGGCCCAGTTGGGCGTGCATCTCCAGGGCCAGCTCGCGATATGCCGAGACGTTGTCGGGGTTGTTGTACTGGTCGGGATTCCATGCCTCGGGGTCCTCGGCCAGCAACTGGGCCACCCGGTCGCGGCGGGCCTGTTGCCAGCCGCCTTGCGGGTGCGGTTCGTTGACCTGCTCGACCTGAACGCCGTAGGCCGACAGCATCCGGACGATGATCGGTTCCAGCCCGGTGTCGGTTACTACGGTGACCGGGTGCCGGTACACCATGCCGGCCAGCGCCAGGCCCAGACCTAGTGTGCCGCTGCTGGACTCGATGATCCGGGCCCCGGGGCGCAGGTCACCCCGAGCCTTTGCTCGGGCGACCATGTGCATGGCCGATCGGTCCTTGATGCCGCCGGGGTTGAACCCCTCCAACTTGGCCCAAAACCCCCGTTCGTCATCGGTGAAGGGGGCAGCGACGCGCAGCACCGGGGTGACGCCAACCGTCGCTGCGAGGGTGCCGGTGGGGTCCGGCCGATCCAACTGAGGGTGCAAAGGGTGAACGGGAAGAACAGATGTCATCAGGGGATTCGCTTCCTCGGACAGGCCGCGATCCAAATGCGCGGCCGCTGACGTGGACGGCAGTCACCGACGGAACACCCCCGTTTCAGGGACGTGTTCGGTCTGCGCCTATCCGATCAGCGGCGAGCGATGCAAAGCCGGGCCAGAACATCCTGGCCCGTAAAAACAACAACCGGCGTCCGTGGTGGATCACGGCCGACAGAAAGGGAATACCGCGGTGACAGCTCCCACAGCAGGGCCAGCGCGAACACCAGTCCCACCGCGATCAACGCGGTGCGCACCCGCGAAGCCGTGATGTCACCAACAGAGTCCGGGTTGCCCTGGATCGCCGCCGCGCCGATGTGTTCATGGTCCACCGCGGCGAGATGGTCGAGGTCGCCGTCGGCGGACACGTGGTGGTCGACAACCGGCAGAGCGGGACCGGCCGTGAGAGCGGGTGAACCGGCGAACAGGGCGACGACGAACGCCAACCCGATCGCCAACCACAGCCTGGCGCTGCCCGGCCCTCCTACAGCACGCATGATGTCGCCGACTTTAGCAGCGGATCGGCGGGGAACGAGTGCGCGACGGAATCGACTCACAGTCGTTATCCGGCTTCCCGCCGGTTTCGGCTGCGGCACCTCAGGTGGCCGTCGACTGGTAAGTCTGCAGCTGGCGGCGGCGGCTGACCAAACCGATGAGGGGCCAGACGGTTTCGGCTTCGGCGTATCCGACCATGAACAGTGCGGTCTCGAATCCCTCCCGGCCGACGGCAAGAAATGACAGGCTTGCCACGGCCACCGCGCCGGTTTCCAGCGCCCGCGACATTCCTGACTTCAGTTCACCGGACAGCCCCGCCGAGGCGCGGCGCATCCACAGCACCATCGAGGTGACGATGGCGACGGCGACCAGGGAGGCGATGCCGGCGATCGCCTCGGCGGTCAGCCCGCTGAGGCCGTACGCGCCGTAGCGGATTCCCAGAAATACTGCGAGGGTCATCGCGACGGCGCCGCTGACGCCGAGCCAGACCCACCGCAGGGCGTCGCGGCGGTTTGACTTGACCAGGAAGGCCACCAGAACCATCACGACCATGCTGGCTTCGAGGCCTTCACGCAGTCCGATCAGCCCGCTGCCCACCAGTTGGGCCGAGACGCGGGGTCCGGCCAGAGCGATGTCAGCAGCCCACAGGCCGCTGAGGAGTCCTGCCGACATCGCGCCACCTCAAAAGTTATGGTTGCCTAACCTAAAATGGACGTTAGTGCCACGACGTATCGCGACGCAAGCCGGACCGATTCTTTGGGTGATTGGCACGCGGTGCGTAGGGGCGGAAGACCCCGTTTGATCGGCGTCTCGGGCGTGCCGGGGCGAGCGGCCGCCGGTGTGGTGGCCGAGGTGCCGGTTGTGCCTACGCCTGCAGCGGACCGGGTTGTTTGCGTCGTCGGAGGGCGGTGTGTCCGGCGGAGAGTTGAACAGCACACCGCAACGTTCCCAGAACACCGCCTCGGGGCTACCCGGCGTGCCCGGCCCTTGCAAGATATGCGCACGCGCTGGGCACGCCGGGCGCGAGGCCGGGCCGGACGGGTCAGCCGTGGCCGATGGGCGGGCAGTTCATCGGCATGTCGCCGTTGTTCTGGGGGGCCTGGTTGAGGCCGCCGAGCTGTCCGGGCCGCGTCAGCGGGTTGCCGGCGCCGGGGTCGGGCCCGGCCGGTGGCATGGCCATGTCGCTGCAGTCGGTGGTGGGCTCGGCGAGGGCGGGCGCGGCGGTGCCGAGCATCAGCGCGGACACGCCGACGCCGGCGGCCGCGGTCAGCGTTGCGATTGCCCTCATCGGGGTATTTCTGGTCATCACCGTCAACCTTCCGTCGTTTTCTGCGGTGCAACGTCATTGCCCGGCGCGGTGGCTGGACTTTCTGTCGCTTTTCTGTGAAGAAACGGTGTAGGTGCGCCCGGCGGCGACGGCGGGTCCGGAGCGGGCCGGCGGGGTGTGAGTATGGAGTTAGGTTTCGATGATGCGGGTCACGTAGGGCGTCATGCCGTCGGTCCGTACCGGTGAGACTTTCACGGGCACGCCGGTCTGTTGGGCCTCAAGCATTTGGCCGCCGCCGAGGTAAATCGCTTCGTGTTGGGCCCCTTCGGGTCCCCAGAAGAGCAGGTCTCCGCGTTTTGCCTGGGACGGCGGGACCTTGCGTCCGGCGTTGTACTGGTCTCCCGACCATCGGGGCAGCAGGACTCCGACTCCGGCGAATGCGTAGCGGGTCAGACCGGAGCAGTCGAATCCGACGGTGTCGGCGCCGGAGTCGACGCCGGTGCTGGGGCCGGTGAGGCTGCCACCGCCCCAGGAGTAGGGGACGCCGATCTGGGTTCCGGCGCGCCGGATCACATACTCGATGGCTTGCGGGCCGTAGACGCGGTTTCCGCTGAGCACCGGCTTGGCATCTGCGGGGGCCAGGCCCAGCGCGGCCAGGAACTTATGCCCCATGTCCATGGTGACCTGTGCGGCGTGGGCGCCGGCCTGCAGCGAGGCGTTGGCGATCGCGACGGGGTCACCCGGGGCGCCTGCGCTCAGGACATGGGGCAGGGTCGGATCCCAGGGGTTGCCATTGGGTTCGGCGCGTGCCAGAGACGCCGGCGCCAGAAGCAAGGCCGCCGTCACCAGGCATCCGAGCATGGCCGATCGCCTGCTGGCTCCGCGACTGGGCGTCGTGGCGGTGGTGTCCGAGAAAAGCGTCATCAGCCCCCGTCGCCTTGTTCCGGTTCCACTCATGGCTGCCGCCCTGCTTCCTGTGTAACTACGTGTAGGTCAAGTACTGAGCTGGTGCGTACTACACCGAAACGTACATCACTTCTGTCACATCAGTAACACCTGTCACAGAATTACATGTGTGTAATTTGTTGTGCCCTTGGGCTTTTCGGCCCCCGCAGTCCGGTTGCGGGGGCCGAAGCCCTGCGCGAGATTTACCGTCTCCGGTGGCCTGAGGGGCCGCCCGCCGCACGGCCCGATGCCGCCGCGCCGGGTGTTGCCGCTGGGGGCGATCCCGCGTGCGATGGCGCCGAGCGTGATTGCGCCGGGTGGGGAGTGGGCGTGGAATTGTGGCCCGGGGCGCTGTGGCACCCGGGCGCGCGCTTGTTGAGGGGCACACCCGATCCTGGGCGCGTCTGGCAGGTGCCCCCGCCCGGTGCGCCGTGTGACGCGCTGTGGGTGGCTCCGGCTGTTCCGTTGCCGACCATCAGCAAGGTCGCTGCGGCGACCGACGCGGCACCGGCACGGGCGATCATTGAGAGTTGGGGACGCACGGTCGCTCCTTTTCTGCCGACCTTGGCCGGCTGTGGTGATACGGCGTTTCCAGAGGGGCCTGTGGGGGCAGACCTGTGGTTTCGCCGATCGGGTTATCTACGTAGTAGGTACGTACGTAGACGCAACGTATGTCACTCTGGTCACTCGCGAAACAGCGGTGGCGTCAAGAGATGGCCACGGTATGGTCACGGCTCACCGGGTACCGGTGGTGTCGCAGGGGCCTTTCCTGAACCCGGGGATACGGTGTCACCACTGCGCGCCATTGCATGTCTGCTCGACCGGTGTGCCGCGGGTGACGCATAGGAGATGCGTTGCAGCAGAGGGGTTTTGGTGATCTCGAGGCGGTCGTAATGGATCGCTTATGGAATCACGGTCAGCCGGTGACGGTGCGTGAGATCTTCGATCAACTCGTCGATGATCGCCAGATCGCCTACACGACGGTGATGTCGACGATGGACAATCTGCACCGCAAGCAATGGCTCGAGCGCGACCGTGCCGGCAAGGCTTACCGGTACTGGCCGACGATGACCCGCGAGGAGCGATCAGCCGGGCTGATGCGGGCCGCGATCGAGGTCGGCGGCGATACCGACGTCGTCCTGACGCACTTTCTGCAACAGATGAGCGCCGACGATTCCGCCCGGCTGACACAAGCCTTGCAGCGCCTGATCGCCGACGGGGCGCAACGGTGAGCGCTGCGGCGTTGCTGCTCCTCTACGCCGCGGGGCTGACGTGGTTGTGCCCGCCGGTTCTGGACCGCATCACCTGTCGCGGTGTTGCGCCGCGCCTGTCGGTGGCCGCGTGGGTGATCGCCATCATCACCGCGCTGGCGGCGTGGGTGACCGCCCTGGCCGGTGTGATGTCCGCCGTGGCCCGCAGCGTCGTTGACGGATCAGCGGTCAGCTTCTGCGTGGAATTGGTCGGAGGGCGCTATCCGCCCGTCGTTGTCGTTCCCGCCGCGGCGGCCGGTGCCGCCGTCCTGGCACTTGCCCTCACCGCATTCGTTGGGCGGCGAATGGTCCTGGGATTCCTACGCATTCGTCACCGCAGCGGCGAGTACGCCCGTTCGGCTCGCATCATCGGAACCCCCACCGGTCGGGCAAATGTGGTGGTTGTGTCATCCAGCCAGCCGGCCGCGTATTGCGTGGCCGGACGTCCTCACGCCATCGTGATCACCAGCGCGGCAATGCAGCACCTGAATCGTCGGCAACTGGCCGCGGTACTGGCCCATGAGGACGCCCACATCCGGGGTCGCCATCACCTGTTGCTCATGGTGATGCGCGCGATGGCCGATGCCCTGCCAGGGCTGCCGTTGTTCACCGGCGGGGTCGCCGCCACCCGGCGGCTGCTGGAAATGTGCGCCGGCGATGCGGCGGCTCGCCGCCACGGGATTCGACCGTTGGTGGAGAGCCTGGCCAGCCTGGCGAAATACCCTGCGACCGCGGTGCGACTCGGCGCCGCCGATACCGCGGTCGCGGCCCGGGTGGCGCGATTGGCCAGCCGCGCTGATCGCCGGAGACTGTGGGGCCACCGGATCACGTTGACCGCGACCATCGGCGGCACGGTCATCGCGCCGGCACTGATAGGTCTGTTCTGCGGCGGATAGCGCGGTCGCGTCCTACCCGGGTGCGTGGTAGGTCTGCAGTTGACGGGCCCGCCAATGTTGGATCGTCTCGGCGATGCGGTCGGGGTCGTCGGCGACGATGAGCAGTTCGACATCCTCGGCAGAAACCATCCCACCGTCGAGCAGACGGGAGTGGATCCACTTCTGCAGCCCGCTCCAATGATCGGATACCGCCAAAATGACGGGGAAATGGCGGATCTTCTCGGTCTGGATGAGCGTCAGCGCCTCAAAGAGTTCATCGAGTGTTCCGAAGCCGCCGGGGAACACCACGAACGCCGACGCGTAGCGGATGAACATCAGCTTCCGCACGAAGAAATAGCGGAAATGCAGCGATAGGTCGACGTAGGGATTGACCCGCTGCTCGTGGGGCAGCTCGATGTTCAGGCCGATGGACCGCACGCCGGCATCACGCGCGCCCCGATTGGCCGCTTCCATGATTCCGGGACCGCCTCCGGTGATGATGTCGAATCCCCGGGCGCCGAGGCTGGCCGCGAGTCTGCGCGCCAGGCCGTAGTGCGGGTGGTCCTGCGGTGTGCGTGCCGATCCGAAAATCGAGACCGCATTGGAGACTGAGGCCAAGGCGGTGAAGCCGGAGGAGACCTCATCTCTGATGCGCATCACCCGCTCGGGGTCGTTGTCGGCGAAGTGCGGGTATCCCGGGCCAAGACAGCAGAGCAGTTCTTCGTCGGCGGTGGCGGGGACGTGGGGCGAATCGGGATTCCGCATCGCACTGATCATCCCATGCCCGCTCGGCGTGCCGTGGAACACTGGGAGCCGAAATAGCTACTATTTACGTTAGTACTAAGTTAATACGTAATTATGGGAGTCGTGATCTGATGGAAGCCAATCGCAAGCCGCGGGTGCGGGAGACCTCCTTGTACACCGACGCCTACCGCCGTGACCGCCGGCGGCGTGTCTTGGGGTGGCTGCTCGTCGGAGTCGGCTCGGTGATGGGGGTGGTTCATCTGCTGACACACCTGGGGCGCTGGCAGATCATCGGCCTTCAGGATCTGCTGCTGGGTTACCCCATGGCCGCGGTGCTGGTTCTGGCGGGGTTCATGGTGGTGGGGTCCTCGGCTCAGTCCTTCCGCTAGTCGGGTATCCGCTTGCAGGGCGGCGCATCGGCGGGGTCGGGCCCGGGTATCCGATCCACATGGCCACGCAGGTTCGCGACGGTGGTGTTCGGTGGGGTGCGGCCCGGCGGATCCGCCAGATTGAACAACCCGCAGTGGTCACGGCGCGGTGATCTTTGATATGGACTGGCCGGGCCGGGCGCCTACGCGATCGCCACGGCCGCCACCGCCCACCGCGGGACGGAGTGGTCACCGACACGGCGACTATGCACGCCGCCGCCTGGAAGGCGCTGTTCGACCAGATGCTGGCGCTGATCGGGCGCCATCGGGTTCCGCCGTTCGATCCGGTCGGCGACTATCGGGCGCACGTCGACGGGCGTAGTCGAGAAGACGGCGTGCGGGTGTTTCTGGCCGCTCGCGGACTGGCGGTTCCCGAGGGTGCTCCCGGTGACGCCCCGGACCGGATCACCGTCTACGGTCTGGCCGCCCGCAAACAACAGAATTTCGAGGAGTTGCTGGCCAGCGAGGGGGTGACGGTCTTTCCCGACGCTCGCGAGTTGCTGGCCGACCTACACGATCGAGGCGTGCCCACGGCGTTGGTGACGGCAAGCCGCAACAGCGCCGCGGTCCTCGACGCAGCCGGCATCACGCAGCTGTTCACGGTACGTGTGGATGGCGCTGATGCGCTGCGCCAGTCATTCGCGGGCAAGCCGGATCCGGCGATGTTCACCGAGGCGGCCCGACGGTTGTCGGTGCCGCCCTGCGACGCAGTGGTGTTCGAAGATGCCGTCGCAGGTGTCCGCGCAGCCGTCACGGGCGGGTTCGGGCTTGTTGTCGGAGTCGACCGCGTCGGCTCCGGTGACCAGCTGCGGCAGGCCGGCGCGGATGAGGTGGTCACCAGGATCGTCGACGAGCCGATGCATGCGCGGGCTCGAGTGCGAACCTCGCCGGCATGGTGCGGGGGAGCGGAGATTCCCGACCAGGACGCGTGGAAGCTGGTGTATCAGCATTTCGACCCGGTGGAGGAGGGCACCCGGGAGGCGCTGTGCACCCTCGGTAACGGGTATTGGGCCAGCCGAGGTGCCGCCGCAGGGGCTTGCGCCGGAGATGTTCATTATCCGGCAACGTATTTCGCCGGCGTGTACAACAGGGTGAGGTCCACCGTGGGCGGGCGTGCCACTGAGACCGAACACCTCGTCAATGCTCCGGACTGGACCCATTTCGTCGTTCGCCACCCCGAGGGGGATGCGCTGGTGCCCGGGTCGGCACAGATGATTTCCCACCGCCAGGAACTCGATGTGCGCTGCGGTGTGCTCACCAGGATCAACCGCTACGGTGACCCATCGGGACGCATCCTTCGGATCACCTCCCGCCGTCTTCTATGCATGAGCGCAACACAGCTGGCGGCCGAGGAGTTCACGGTCGAGGCCGAAAACTTCTCGGGCACCGTCATTGTCGAGTCGGGGGTCAACGCACGGGTATCCAACCGGAACGTCGCCGCCGATCGGCACCTGTCGCACACCCACCTCAATCCGATCCGCACGACCGGCATCGACTCCGAGACGATCCTTGCCCGGGTGAGCACCCGCCAGTCCGGGATCGGCATCGCCATTGCAGTGCGCACCCGCGTCGGGCAAACCGGCACGGTCATCGGCCGCGAGCGGATTCTTCACCGCGACTATGGAACTGACCTGCTGACCATCGCCCTCCAACGGGGTCGGCCACTGAGCGTGGAGAGAACCGCGGCGGCCGCCACATCCAGGGATCGCGGGATCTCAACGGCTGCCCTGGCCTCAGCACGCACCATCGCCGAGGCGCCCGGATTCGACACCCTGCTGGCTGATCACATCCAGGCATGGGCGCAGTTGTGGGACCGCTTCGGGATCGGCCTGGCAGCCGACGCGCCAATCGCACTGGCTCTGAACCTGCACATTTTTCATGTCCTCCAGACCGCTGCGGCGGCATCAGCGGACCTTGACGCCGGGCTTCCGGCCCGCGGCCTGCACGGAGAGGGATACCGCGGCCACGTGTTCTGGGACGAACTGTTCGTGTATCCGATGCTGACCCTGCGGTGCCCGGAGCTGACCCGCTCATTGCTGCTTTATCCGCTATCGAAGGCTGCCCGAAGCGAGGGCAGCCGCCCGCCGCGCCGGGCTGCCCGGCGCGCTGTTCCCGTGGCAGTCGGGAAGCGACGGACGCGAGGAGACCCCCGCGTACCTGCTGAACATTCGGGATGGCAAATGGTTGCCGGACAATTCATCTCGCCAGCAGCATGTGGGTCTGGCAGTCGCGTACAGCATTTGGCAGTACTACCAATCAACCGCTGATATCGGATTTCTCGCCGACTACGGCGCCGAGGTGATCGTCGAAGTCGCCCGGTTCTTCGCCGGCCGGGCGGTCCACGACCCCGCCGATGACCGATTCGACATCATCGCCGTGATGGGACCCGACGAATTTCACGATGGCTACCCCGACGCACCGGGACAAGGACTGCGCACCAATGCCTACACCAACGTCCTCACCGCTTGGGTGCTGGCCCGCGCCCAAGAAACGGTGGCCTTGCTGGGACAGCGGGATTGCCACGCGCTGTGGCGGCGATTGGGGCTACAGTCCGACGAGCTGACCCATTGGCGGCGCGTGGGTTCACGGCTGCGCATCGACTTCCACGACGGAGTGATCAGCCAGTTCCACGGCTATGACCAGCTGGACGAGTTCGACTGGACGGCCTACCGGAATCGTTACGGCAACATCGGGCGGCTGGATCTGATCCTGGCAGCCGAAGGTGACAGCACCAACCGCTACAAGTTGTCCAAACAGGCCGATGTCCTGATGTTGTTCTATCTGTTCTCCGCAGAAGAGCTTCGCGCCCTGTTCGAGCATCTCGGCTACTCCCTTCCCGCCGAGATAATTCCGCGCACTGTCGGCTACTACCTGGACCGCACCAGCCACGGATCGACCCTGAGCAGGCTGGCGCATGCCTGGGTTCCGGCGCGCACCGACCGGCGGGGGCCGGGGTCGCCGTCCGCCGACGCCGCGCACGCCGTTCTCGCCGACCCCCCTGGCGGCC
>JAHBAP020000463.1 GCA_018500005.2 Mycobacterium sp.
ATTTCCCCGGGGGCGACACCGCCGCGGGGCTGCTGGTGAGCACCCGGGCCGACGGCTCGGAGCGGTCGCCGGAGGATCTCGCCGCCGCCCAGCAGGCGCGCGACCGGATGGCGGGCTTGAGCGGGGTGGCACCCGGACCACCCATCCCGCTGCTGCCGGCCGCCGACGGCAAGGCGGCACTGGCGCCACTGGCGCTCAAGGGCGACCTCACCGGCTTTGAACTCTCCGACACCGTGAAGACCTTGCGATCGGCGGCCCGCGACGGCCTGCCCGACGGGATGGTGGCCAGCGTGACCGGCGGCCCCGCGTTCGGCGCCGACATCGCCAACTCGTTCTCAGGGGCCAACGTCACACTGCTGGCGGTGACCGGCGGGGTGGTGGCACTGCTGCTGATCATCACCTACCGCTCGCCGGTGCTATGGCTGGTGCCCCTGCTGGTGATCGCCTTCGCCGACCGGATCGCCGCCGTGCTGGGTGCGGCGGTGGCCGAAGCCACCGGCCTGGGCGGGGACGGATCGACGTCCGGGATCACCAGCGTGCTGGTGTTCGGGGCGGGCACCAACTACGCGCTGCTGCTGATCTCCCGGTATCGGGAGGAACTCCGGCGCGAACCGAACCATCGGGAGGCACTGCGCACCGCTGTGCGCTGGGCCGGACCCGCAATCGTGGCGAGCAATGCAACAGTGGTGCTGGCCTTGCTGACCCTGCTGCTGGCCAAGTCGCCCACCACCCGCAGTCTGGGCGTGCAGGCGGCGGCAGGGCTTGTGGTCGCGGCGGTGTTCGTCCTGCTGGTGCTGCCGCCCCTGCTGGGACTGTTCGGCCCAAAGTTGTTCTGGCCGTTCATCCCCCGCGCCGGCGCCGAGGACCTCACCACCACCGGCGCCTGGCATCGCGTCGCGGACTGGGTGTCCGGCCACGCCGGCCGGGTGGCGGCAGTCTCGATCCTGACGTTGGCATTGCTGGCCACCGGCATCATCGGCACACCCATCGGCTTATCGCTGATCGACCAGTTCCGGGTGAAAGCCGACTCGGTCACCGGCTTCCAGACCTTGGCCGAGCACTTCCCCAGCGGGCAGACCGATCCCACCCGGGTAATCGCCCGCACCGAGAACTTCGATGCCGTGGCGGCCGCCATCCAGGACACCCCTGGTATCGCCTCGGTACAGCCCGCCGGGGTGTCGGACACCGGCCTGGCCCAGTGGCAGGTCGTGCTCAACGCGGGCCCGGCAACCCCGGAGGCGTTCACAACCGTTGATGCCCTGCGGGATTCGGTGCGCAAGGTCGATCCGGAAGCGCTGGTCGGCGGCACCGACGCGCAGGCCCTGGACACCAAACGGACCGCGGTGCGCGACCAGTTAGTCATCATCCCGGCGATCCTGATCGTCGTACTGGCAGTGCTGTATCTGTTGCTACGGGCGGCGTTAGCACCGCTGGTGCTGATCGGTGCCACCGCGCTGTCCACTCTTGCCGCCCTGGGCATGGGCAGTTGGGTCAGCATTCACCTGCTCGGCTTTCCGGCGCTGGACAACACCACCCCGTTGTTCGCCTTCCTGTTCCTGGTGGCACTTGGCGTGGACTACACGATCTTCCTCGTGACGCGGGCCAAGGAGGAGACTCCGCTGTGGGGCACCCGCGGCGGCATCGTGCGCGCAGTGTCGGCGACCGGCGCGGTGATCACCAGTGCCGGACTGGTGCTTGCGGCGGTGTTCTGCGTACTGGGCGTGCTGCCCCTGATCGCACTGACACAACTGGGAATCATCGTCGGCCTGGGCATCCTGCTGGACACCTTCGTGGTCCGCACCGTGGTCATCCCGGCGTTGTTCACCCTGATCGGTCCGAAGATCTGGTGGCCGGCGTTCAGGCCCGACGACATCGAACGAACCGACGAACTCCCTACCCCTGCGACGGGTCTGGCTCTCGGTGGCTCTCGAAGGCCCCGGCACGAACGAGAAACAGCACGCTGACGATCAACACCCACGCCGGGAAGGCCAGCGTGAGCCACATGCTGGTCTCGCCGCCGAGAATGAGCGCCAGTGCCATGAGGTAACTGACGATCGCCAGCCAGCGCGGCATCAGGTCGGTGCGCAACCAGATGGTCGCCAGCGACATCATGAAGACAGCGGCCATTTTCACCGCGTAGGTCTTGGAGAGTTTCAGCAGCAGCATCTGACCGAACACGGTGGTTGTAGACGACCCGCCCGAGTAATGGCCGGTGGAAGCCAGGCCGGCGCCAACGGCCGCCGAGGCGAACATCATGGCGAGGAAGAGCAGGCCACTGCCCAATGTCACGGTGGCGAAGAACTTGTCCTCGTAGCGTCCAAGATTGGCCCGAACCACCCCGATGAACCACAGGAAACAGATTCCGGCGAACGGCATCAACTCCGAAGCCAGCCTGATCTTGTCGTTGCCGGTCTCGAGCCATTGCGTGCCCGGTTGGGCGCCCTCCGGCAGCGATGAGCGAATCAGCACGATCGCCGCGGAGAACAGGACCGCGAACAACACCCCGGCCAGTGCGGCGGCACGCGGGGTGGTCAGGTAGTGAAGCGATCTCGACTGGGCCACCCGGCCAAGGTTGCCAGATTCAGGGCTGGCCGGGCAGCAGGCGCACCATCAGCCCGTTGGCCTCGGCGAGCAGAGTGCCGTCCGGATCGACGAGTTCGGCATTGACGAAGGTCTTGCGGCCCTCGACTTTCGACGCCCATCCGCGCATGGTCAGCGGGACGTCGATCGGGGTGATGTTGCGGTAGTCGACATGCAGGAACGCGGTGCGGCTGATCGGCCGGTTGATGGAGTGGATGATGATCCCGCACATCACGTCGAACATCATCGCCACCATGCCGCCGTGC
>JAHBAP020000394.1 GCA_018500005.2 Mycobacterium sp.
GAGCACCAAAGCCTCGGACGGCAGCGTCAGATGTGTATAAGAGACAGGCAGAAGGAGACCACAGCCACGACCCGGCGGGCGGCAAGGAAACCGGCGGGGTGCACCTGGCCCGGCGCGGCACCCCCACCCAAGCCGCCCGCGCGCTACCCCACGTCATCGGCCGCGACGAACCCGCCCACACCGCACACCAAATCGCCGCCGCCACCCCCGCCCAGCTCCTACCCGATCGGGTCGCCGCGCTGGTCGCCGAACACCAACACGCAGTCACACGACGCCGCAGCGCCCACCAGAAAACACAACGCGCACAACAGGATCGAGTACTAGACCGAGAATTCGGCCTCGACCGCAGCCAACACCGAGAACAAGAACAAGAGAGCGGCTATGACCTCAGCCTCTAAACACCCCACCGCTGTGACCACTGACGTGGCCGCCCGTATCGACACCGTCGCTGATCGCATCGCCACCGGCTGGGGACACCACGGCCACACCGCCCTCACCACGATGATCGCCGAGCTCTATACCGACCTCGCCATCCTCCCAACGCATCACACCCCCCAACAACGCGCCGAGATCATCACCGAAGCCGCCGACACCACCGCCGGCCAACTCGCCACCCTGCTCGACGACTACATCAACCGCGAAGCCGACCGCCCACCCGTCACCAACTATGGCTGGACCATGCACACCGACGACCGCCACCACGCCATCACCACCATGATCGCCAGCCACGCCGACGAGCACCTCACCTGGTGGCTCACCACCGGACTCGCTGACTTCATGCCGGACTTAACCCTCGAAGGGAAATTAAACGATGGTTGACCAAATACCGTTCGAGAAACACACCCGTGAATGGTGGGGCCGGCTAACCGACGACCAGCGCGCCCGCGTCAAAAAGGCCGCCGAGGACAACGACACCAGCTCGGTGACGGCCAAACTGCTGGCCGATACCCGGTGCCCGGTGGGACTCATCGGGACCGCATGGGAAACAGACCCCGAATACTCGTGGAGCTGGCCGAAAGGCATGCGCGACTTCATCGGCGATCAGCCATAACGCTCTAACGCCCTCCTCCACAGGTGGCGCGTAGTTTGACCAGCTCCCCACAGGGTGATGTATTTGCATCCAGTCGCCCGCCACGAGGAGTTGAAAACGTGCTAACCCATCTGGGGTTGCCGCCGGGGAAGGCATTCCGGTGGTTTTTTGTCGGCCAAGCGACCTCTGCGCTCGGGAACGGGTTCGTCCCGGTCGTGTTCGCCTTTGCCGCACTGGATGTCTCGGAGTCCGGAGCGGTACTCACCGCTGTACTGCTCGCGCTATGGCTGACCCGGATCACCGTCATGCCGGTGGCTGCCACCTTTACTGAGCGCCACAACAAGGTTGCAGTGATGATCGGCTCCGACATCGCACGACTGCTCGCACAGGGGCTGGTCGCGGCAGTGTTCCTATTCGGTACCCAGCAATCTTGGCACCTCATCGCCTCCGCTGCCCTCTACGGAGCCGCCAGCGCTTACTTTGACCCGGCAAGCTTTGCGCTGATGCCGCAGCTGGTCGCCAAGGACCAGCTACAACAGGCGAACGCTTTCCTAAACATCGCTGCCAACGTCGGTGGCATCGCTGGACCGGCACTTGGCGCTCTGTTGGTCACTTTCGGTGGGGTCGGATTCGCTCTGCTGGTGGACTGCGCCACCTTCGTCGTTAGTGTGGTCACGTTAATGGCTGTAGCCGCGGTGGCCAAGCGGACGGTGATTATGGCTGCCGATATCGGCGATGAAGAGGATACGGACGGTGCGGACGAGAAGGTCCGCTTCTTCGATGCATTGCGCCTAGTCGCAGGGATGCCGTCCGTGCTCGGCATCCTCATCTTGTTCTGCCTGGTCCAATTCACCGCAGGATCGATTGCGGTCATCGGACCTCCGTGGAGTGGTTCACCGCAGCGAGGCTCCCGTCTCCAAGAGTTGGGCGCAGGAAGTCCGCAATCTGCACAAGCCAGTGTTCTTCGGATGCGCGGCTGGTTTCGGAGGTACTGAGTTCGGCAACCCGGCAACCGGTGTCATCCCGATTCGGCGGCAGTTGAGTCAAATCATCATGGGTTCCGGTACTCAGGTGTCCCTGGACCGGGACAACGCGGAATTGGGTACGTTGGAGTCCCGGATCCTCGACTATGGCGACATCGTTTACGACAAAGTGCGGGACACTGCAGTCGACGTGCACGACCGAGTCCGGTTCAGCGTCGACCAGATCATGTCCAGCGGAGGGATCCCGATGATGATCGGAGGGGATCACTCCATTACCTACCCCGCAGTGCTAGCGGCGTTGGAGCACCATCCGACGTTGAAAATGGTGCACTTCGACGCTCATACCGACCGCCGGGACATCCTCAACGATGGCAAGTTGCCTGTGCCGGACTGCGGTAACTTCGTCGAGCACCTCCTCCGCAACGTGCCCAGTCTGGAGATCATGACCATCGGGGTGCGTGGATGGACACGGCACCCGGTGGAATCAGCCGGCAACTACCGCCAGGTTCCGGTCCGGCAGGTGCGTAAGTTCGAAACGTCCATCCAGGAATTCTGCAGGGATGCGTTGGTATATCTCACTCTCGATATCGACGTGCTGGACCCCAGCATCGCTCCCGAAGTCGCCTACGCCAGCCCGGCGGGTTTCATGCTTAGGGAGTTGCAGGACCTCTTGGACCTCACGCTGGAGAATTCCACCCTAGTGGGAGCGGACTTCGTCGAGGTGTGTGATTGGAACGCCCGGAGGAATCTCGCAGTGTGGTCACAGGTGGCGGCGATCACCACCGTCCTTGAACATCTCTTAGTTCCGAAACGGTAGGTCGGATCGGGAACCTTTGCCCCCGTGAGTGTCTCGATCTAGCGAGGCCCCAACCAATCAGGCGCCGTCTGGCGGCGCAGATCGGGTTGGTGGCGGGGCCATGGCTACAAAGATGTCGTCGAGCACGCAGGGTCGGCCGGCGCGTAGAGCTGTGGCACGTGAGGCGTGGTTGTGGCGGTCGATAGCTCCGACGAGCAGCTGGTCAGTGTCGATGGCCATGTATTGAGCCCAAGCCATTTGCGCCGAGGCGGCGTATCGCTGACCCATGTGGGGCTCACTGATGACTTCTTCGAGGACTTCCTCGCCGCCGATCCAGTCGATCTCACCGGTCGCGATGGCGAGGGCCCCAATTATGGTGTCGTGTCGCCGTATCGCGCGCAGCTGGCCGGATTGGTGCCATTCCCGAAGATCGTCAGGGTCAGCGGGCGAGAGATTGCGGGCTAAGGCCGGATGCGTGTCGGCAAGGCGCGCGTAGCAGGCGTCGACGAGGTCTATGGCTTCTTCGGCAGCATCGAATTTGTCCAACATTACGCGGCTGTCGGCTGGGGCCATGTCTCGATATCGGGCGAGGTGGATGGTCTTGTCGAGGATGACGTCGGGGCGATGGGCCAACAGCCCTGGCGTGGTGCGCAGACGCAGAAACGGGGGGTTGAAGTTCGACCATTCGTGGTTAACGCAGTCGATGAGGGCGTCGATGTCGGCAAAGTTGTGAGCGAGCACGTCGACGAACGGTCGCGTGATGTCGCGTCCGTAGAACCGAATCCCGCCGAGCAATTCACCGCGAGCCGTACGAAGGTGTCGGTGGGCGTAGTCGAGGACTTCGATGCCGGGCAGAGTGACGTGAGCGGCGAACTGCTGGGCGAAGTCGTTGTCATCAACGAAGCTCATCTGCTCAGCGAGCCAGTCGGCTACTTTCTGCCGGCCAGTGGGCTGACCGAATAGTTGGTCGGCTAGCTCGACTTGATCGCCCAACGACAGCCATTGATCGAGTACTCTCATCCGTTACAGTATCCCGCGGCAACTGTTAACAAGCCAACCGAATTTACTTGGGAGGCCGCGCTGCTTTTCGATCAGATCGCGACCGTAAACGTGCTTTTTGTCCCGTAACGGGCTGTCCCGTAACAGCAGTTAGAACGCGTGAACCCCATGGCGTCGAAGTCGACTCACCAGGCGGTCCTCGAATTTGTTCCCCTGGGGTGTCTCGTTTCTAAAGAAATGAGACACCCCACGGGGGGCGCTACTCCCCTGTCGCATAACCGCTGGTCGTACTGTCTCATTTCTTGTCTCACACCGTGTGTCTCAGATCCTCATTGTCGGAGGGCAATGAGACGGTAGATGCTGTGACAGCGATTCTCGGGTACGCGCGGGTGAGCACTGTGGGCCAGGACCTCGATGCGCAGCTCGCCGCGCTCGCCGCCGAGGGGGTCGAATCCGGCCAGGTCTTCACCGACAAAGTCTCCGGTGCAGTGAACACCGATCGGCCAGGCCTGGCGGCCTTGCTGCACTACGCCCGCGAAGGCGACACCGTAGTGGTCACCGCCATCGATCGACTGGGCCGATCCGTCGTAGAAGTAACTCGCACTATCGCAGATCTTGGCAGGCGCCGAATTCTATTGCGCACCTTACGCGAAGGCGTAGACACCGGTACACCGACCGGGCGTGCGGTGGCCACCATCATGGCGACGCTGGCCGAACTCGAACTCGAGCTCGGCCGCGAGCGGCGTGCGGCCTCACGTGACTCCCGCCGCATTCGCCAACTGCCGGCCACCAAGCCCGCCAAGCTGACTCCCGAACGCCAAGAACAACTGCGCAGACTCGCCGCCACGGGCGAACCGGTCCCTGAACTTGCTCAGGCATTCGGTATCAGTCGGGCCACGGCGTACCGCTACCTGGCCAAACTCAGATCGCCATCAGGAGCCGCACAATGACCAGCGCCGAATTACACCCGACGACCCA
>JAHBAP020000192.1 GCA_018500005.2 Mycobacterium sp.
AGAATCGGCGCCCGGGGCCAGCGCGCCAACAGCCCGGCGATCACCACACGGCGCATCGGCCCGCCGCTGAGTTGGTCGACGCGGCGTCCGGCCAACGATCCGTCGAGGCCGACGGTGGCCAGCGCCGAGACCACCCGGCCGGTGTCGTAGGGCGAGAAGCCCGCCGCCGAAGCCACCTCCAGATCGACCCGGCTGCGCAGCAGTTGCAGCCGGGCGGCCTGGAAGGCGATCGCCACGTCTCCGACGCACTCATGCGCCGGCTTGCCTCCAACCAGGCAAGAGCCGGAAGTCGGCTCGGTCAGCCCGGCCATGATCCAGGCCAGCGTCGACTTGCCGGAACCGTTGCCGCCGTGGATCAGCAGGCCGTCCCCCTCGTTGACGGTGAAACTCACGTCCTTCAGGGCGGTCTTGGCCCACGGGGTTCCGAACCCATACACATGCCCGACGCCGTCGAGCTCCAGCACCGGCTTGCCGCTGCGCGACGCCGGACCGGCGGTCGCTACCGGGGCGGCGGCATGCTCGACCATCACCATGTTGTCCACCGAGTCGCTGAGATTCACTGTCCGATCGGCGATCTCGGCCTCGTTGTTGTAGTGGGTGATCTGGACCAGGGACATCCGGTGGCGCTGGGTCAGACCCGACAGCACGTTGAGCAGGCCGTCCCGTCCCCGCTGGTCGACCATGCTGGTGACCTCGTCGGCGATCAGCATGGCGGGCCGGCGGGCCAGGGCGGCCGCCACCGCCAGGCGCTGCAGTTCTCCGCCCGAGAGTCCGCCGGTGTCGCGTTCCTGCATGCCGGTCAGTCCGACTTCGTCGAGCAACCGGTCGACGTCGGTGGTCGTTCCGGGGGGAAGTCCCCAGACCACGTCGTCGGCGACCCGACTGCCCAGCACCTGGCTCTCCGGGTGCTGCATCACCACGGCGGTGCCGCCCAACTGCCCCAGACCCACCGCTCCCGGACGTTCGATACTGCCCGAGGTTGGCGCGCGTCCGCACAGCAGCAGCATCAGCGTTGTCTTGCCCGAACCGTTGGCACCGGTGACCGCGACGTGCTCGCCGACATCAACGGTCAGGGTCAGCGGTCGCAGCGCATCGTGGTCGGCCCCGGGATAACGGAACCGGGCCTCGGCGAGCCGGACCGGGACCGGGACCGGGACCGGGACAACCGTGCCACTCTCCACCAGGGAGTCGAGCTTGTGGACGTCGGGGATCCCTCGCAGGCGTTCGAGGACTCGGCCCAACGCCCACCAGCCCACCAGCGAGACCAGCACGATGGTGAAGATCGAGTAGGCCATGATCAGCACCGGCCAGTACTGGATGGCGGTATGGAACATCGCGCGGGTCTGCTCGGCGGACTGCCGGAACACCTCGCCGTACCCGGGCAGGTCCGACATGAAGTTCAAGACGCCGTCGACATTGGCGCTCAGCGCCTCCAGCACCAATGTGCGCAACCGGGACAGCACCATGAGCATGCCGATGACCCACAGTCCGTTGATGATCCCGGCGACGATCGACACCGCGATGACCGTCGGCGTACCGCGGCCGCGGCGTTTGATGATCCCGGCGGCCCCACCAACGTAGGCACAGTTGAGGACCACCATGAAACCGCTGATCCCGGCGATCAGGAAGGTGATCGTGGCGGCCGCGAATGCGGCCGCCAGCAGCACCCGAAGCCGGTAGCGGTAGCCCAGCAGACCCATCGGAACGGCAACCAACAGCGATACCCCGCCAGCGAACGGCACCACCACGGAGACGATGGCCAGCGCCGCACTCAGCGCGGCCATCACAGCGGCCTGCGCCATCTCTACCGGGGTCAGCGATTTGGTGGGGTGGATCGTCGAACCCAAAGGTCGCTGGGCCGGCGCCTCGGGCCGGGTCGACGTCATTGCTCGATTCTGCCAGTCGGCCCGGGCACGGCGGCGCTGCGACCTGCCGCCAATGACGGGAGGACCGGGATCACATCCAGACCAGCGCCTTGTCGCCTTCCCGCGGCTGGGCCGCCGTCATCCGCTGGCCCAGCAGGTTGGCGGTGATGACGCCGCAGATGCGGTACATGGAGATGTCGAAGACGCTGTTGTTCATCGGTTGCTCAATGAGGTGACCGAGTCGTTCGGCGACGATGAACGTGGTCATCAGCAACGCGCCGACCAACATGCTGGCCGGGTGATGGCTGGCGCCGTCGAGCCGACTGAACGCCATGATTCCGAAGAACCATGCAAGAGCCTGGATGAACAGGTCGTAGTGAATGGGAACCGGCTCATTGCGGATGCGCTCCAGGCCGCTCTGCGCGGTCGCCGCACCGCTGTTGGCGGTCATCAGCAGCACTCGGGCCTGAGGGTCGATGTGACCGTCGGCGGCCAGGGTCGCGATGTCGGCGGCCTGCCGGTTGAGCAGATTCACCGCATCGGCGTCCGCGGGATCCTCGGGGGTAAGTTCCCGGACCCCCTCGATCGGCGGAACGCGGCGCATCTCGGCGGCCAAAGTCCAGCAGTACCGGACCTGGCGGCGGCGCATCCGGTCGAGGATCGCGGCCATCTCCGGTGAGCCGGAGTCCACCGAGGTCAGACCGTTCTGCAGCGTGCGGGAACTAATGATGATGTTGCCCCACAGCGTGCGGGCCTCCCACCACCGGTTGTAGGCGGTCGTGTTGCGGAAACCGATGAACACCGAGGCGCCGATACCCAGCACCGACAGCACCGCCCCGGCGTATTCGCTCTGCATGGGGTCCGGAACGGGCAGCAGCAGGCCGATCACCACGGCGATCGCCAGGAAGGTGTAGCGCAGTTGCCAGAGCACCAGCCCGACCACCCGAAACGGCCCCAGGTGCCCGACGGTTCTGATCACGGATCAGATTCTCGCATCACCTGCCGGTGGGGATTTCGGCGTCACGGCTTGCCGCCGTGGGGACGGGCCGAGTTTCAGAGCCACTTGATAAACGGGACTGAGACCTTGCGTCAGTCGTCGGCGATGGATATGTCCTGCAGCATCGTGAGCGCCAGGCCTGCCCCCAGCAGCGCCAGGACGGCGAAGATCGCGCTGGTGACCACCGTTCCATGGTTGAAGGCGGCGACGACCAGCTGTTGTCCTGCCGACGAGACCGTACTGGGCGGTCGTGAGCCGTTCAGAACGTCCAGCAGCTGTTGATGGCTGACGCCCTCGAGTTGGTTTGAGCCGGTCGCGCCCTGCAGGGAATGGATTGCGACGTTCTGCATGATCGCGGTCGCAAGTGCTATCCCCAGCGCGTTGGAGATCCCGATGGTGATGACGAGCAGCGCGCTTGACATCCCTTTCGAAGCGTCGGCGAAGCTTACTTGGAAAGCCGATATCGAGGCGAGCTGGATGCCCACTGCCGCACCGAGGATGACCAGCCCGACGAGGATGACCGAGTTGGAGTCGGTCTTGACGCCAAGCAGGACGACGACACATCCGGACGCGACGAGGAGCATTCCCACCACGACCGGGAGTAGGAAATAGCCGCGCCTAACCAATTGGGCACCAAAAGGATTCATGATGATGATCGTGATGGTCGCACCGAGCAGCACGCTGGCGGCGTCGATCATGCCGAGCCCCTTGGCTGTTTGCAGGTAGAGCGCCAGCAGGTAGAGCACTCCCATCAATATGCCGTTGAAGATGAAGTTGACGATCATCGAACCGGTGAAGGTTCGATGACGCCAGACCTGCGGTGGGATCAACGGGTCAGCTGAGCGGCTCTCGACGAATGCGAAGAGTCCGAAAAGAAGCGCGGAGACGCCAACCATGGGTAAAAGCGTCCGAACCGGCACTTCGTCACTCTCGAACAGTGCGTAGACCAGGACGACGGACGCGGCGGTCAGCGTCAGTGCGCCGCCGAGATCGAGCTTGGCCCTCCCGTCGAGTTCATGGACCTCAGGTGTCGTGGTGACGACAAAACCGATCGCCAGCAACGCAATCGGGATCGCGGTCCAGAAAATCCACCTCCACTCCAGTGAATCGAGAAGCATTGCGATGATCAGCACCGCGAAGCCGCTAGCGGCCCAGCGGGCCGCCGCATTGATGCCAAGTGCCTTGGGGCGTTCTTCGGCGGGGAATTCGAGTGTCAGCACCGAGAGCGCACACGTGAAGATCGCGATCCCGCCGATGCCCTGCAACACTCGTGCTGCGATCACTTCGCCCGGCGTTCCGGCCAGGCCGCCGAACACTGACCCGACGATGAGGATCACGCTACCGGCGATGACCAGCTTCCTGTTACCGATCAGATCGCCGAGGCGGCCGAAAAACCCCGCCATGCCCGCGGCCAGGGAAAAGCCGTTCACTGCCCAGGCCATCTGATCCGCCGAACCGCCGATGTCACGACCGATGGCGGGAATCGCGATGACGAAGCCGTCGGAGATCACCAATACCAGCCCGACGAGCACGCTGATAGCCGCAAGCGATGCCCATCGGCGGGGGTACAACTGTCGACCTTGTAGTTCAGGAGGGCTACCTGTCGACACCCTCGAATAGTCGCAGACTGCTTAAGCAGGGGTAAGGGAAACTGACCGCAACCCGATTCAGCACTTCGCGCCCTCCGGCGGCAGGGTCAGGTCGACCAGATAAGCGGCGGCGTAGCGGTCAACGCACTCCTCGCCCTCGAACACGACGGTGTGCTGGGTGCCGTCGAAGGTCAGCAGCCTCGCGCCGAGGTCCTTCGCGAGGTTCACCCCAGCCTGGTACGGGGTGGCCGGGTCATCGGTGGTGGACACCACCAGGACCGGCGGCAGGCCGGGCGCGGAGACCTGATGGGGTCCGCTGGTCGGCGGCACCGGCCAGAACGCGCAGGTGTCCAGCGGGGCGTGGCCGGTGAACTGCCCGTAGCTCATGAATGGCGCAACCTCGCGGGTCCGGCGGTCGGCGTCGACGACGGCGGTGCGGTCGGTGACCGGTGGGTAGTCGACGCAGTTGATGGCGGTCATCGCGTCATCGGAATTGTCGTAGTGCCCCTTGGCATCCCGGCCCCAGTACTCGTCGGCCAGCCCTAGCAGAGTGTCGCCGCGGCCGTCCTTGAGTTCGCCGAGGCCGTCGGTCAGATAGCTCCAGTCCTCCGGTGAATACAGCGCGCTGACGGTACCGGTGACCGCGTCGCTGTAGCCCAGTCCGCGGGGGTCCTTCGTTCGGGCCGGTTTACTCACCAGCGGGTCGACCAGATCGTGAAAGACGTTGACGGCCTTGGCCTTATCGGCGCCAAGGGGGCAGTCGGCATCCTTGGCACAGTCGGCGGCGTAGTCATCGAACGCCTGCTGGAACGCTTTCGCCTGCTCGATGTCGGACTGCAACTGGTCCTGCTGCGGGTCGACCACACCGTCGAGGATCAGCGCCCGTACCTTGTCCGGATACGCCTCTGCGTAGGCCGAGCCGATCAGGGTTCCGTAGGAGTATCCGAGATAGGTGAGCTTCTCATCGCCCAGCGCGGCCCGCAGTCGGTCCAGATCTCGTGCAACATTGACGGTGCCAACATTGGCCAGCATGTCGCGGCCGGTCTTGTCCAGACACCGCTGCACGAACTGCTTCTCGGTGTCCTCGATGTTGGCCACCCCGGCCGGGCTGTAGTCGACTTGTGGGTCGGCGCGGATGGCGTCGTTGTCAGTGTCGGAGTTGCACACCACCGCGGGCGTGGAGGCACCCACCCCGCGCGGGTCGAAACCGACCAGGTCGAAGCGCTGCCGGACGCTCCGGGGAAGCGCGTCGAGCAAGTCGGCGGCCAGGCCGACCCCGGACTCCCCGGGGCCGCCGGGGTTGACCACCAGGGAGCCGATCTTGGAGCCGGTCGCCGGGAACCGGATCAGGGCCAGGCTGGCGGTCGCGCCGGCGGGCTGGGAATAGTCGACCGGCACAATCAGACGGCCGCACTGAGCTTCCCGGGGAAGGTCACTGTCGTCGCAGCGCTGCCAGGCCACCGGCTGGCCGATGGGTGGCCCGGCAGCGGGCTCGGCGACCGGATTCCCTGCGACAGGTGCGCCGCAACCGGCGGTCAGGGCCGCGACGATGACGGCGGAGACGCTCGCTCGAATGCTCACCCGGCGCAGTATGCCTTGGCCCGGACAAGAGTTCGCCCGACACACCATCATCCGCCAGCTCGGAAGCGGCGGCATGCGGGGGCCGGCTCCTTCGATCGGAGGAGGCCAGATCATCAGCGCAATCCCTGAATCGCTCGATGTTGTGCGCGGTTGCGACCCGGCAATGTGGGTGTCATCAGGCCGGGACAGTCCCGGCCACAGCCACAAAGGAGAACATGATGAAGCGTTTCGCCCTCACCAGCATGCTGGCCGGCGGAATCTTCGCAGGCCTCATCGGTACCGCCGGTGCCGCGCACGCCGAACACGACTACGTCTACGACGACTACGGCTACAGCTACCTGTACCCGCGTGCCCCGCACGTCGACACGAGCGTGCACACCCGAACCATCATCATTCGGCACTGAGTTTCCACCGCAGATCGGAAAGCCCGAGACCTACAGGTCTCGGGCTTTCCGCTTGTGGGACATCCCGGATGAAGTACCAAAGCACCCCTTCTGTCAGGGGTGTTGGCTTGGAGAGACTTGCTCCCCCGGATGGACTCGAACCATCAACCGTCCGATTAACAGTCGGAAGCTCTGCCAGTTGAGCTACAGGGGACCGCGCCCGCCCATTCCTCGCGACGGGACGGGATCAGACTCTAGCCTACCGGGGGCGGACACCCCAAAGCCCCAGCAAACGGCAACCGGCGCGGCATCGTCAGCGAGCGTCAGGCAGGATGGAGAGCCAGCAGGTTGGGCCTCGGAGAGCGGGGCCGGAGGGAGCAGCGTGATCGGGTTTGTGGCTGTGCTGGCGACGGGCTACGTGTTGGGCACCAAAGCCGGGCGCGAACGCTACGAGCAGATCGCCGGTGCCGCTCGTGCCGTGGCGGCCCATCCGGCCACCAAGACGATGATCGACGCGGGACGGCGCAAGGTCGCCAACATGGTCTCTCCCGATCCTCCGGTCATCAACCTGACCGAGATCGAGGCGGTCGAGCGCGAGTTCGACTGACCTGCAGTCAGTTCCCGCCGCTCGGGGTGTTGATCGTTTG
>JAHBAP020000067.1 GCA_018500005.2 Mycobacterium sp.
CGGTGCTGCTGGAGGAACGGGTGTCGATGCGACGCGAACTGTCGGTGCTGGTGGCGCTTTCCCCGTTCGGTCAGGGAGCGGCCTGGCCGGTGGTGGAAACCGTTCAGCGGCAAGGGATCTGCGTCACCGTCCTGGCGCCGGCGCCAGGGATGCCCGACGACGTCGCGGCGCAGGCCGAGCAACTCGGGCTTCGGATCGCCGACGAACTGGGTGTGGTCGGAGTGCTGGCCGTTGAGTTGTTCGAGACCGACTCCGGTGCGCTGGTGGTCAACGAGTTGGCGATGCGGCCGCACAATTCCGGGCACTGGACCCAAAACGGTTCGGTGACAAGTCAGTTCGAACAGCATCTGCGCGCCGTTCTGGACTACCCGCTGGGGGACACCCGGCCGTTGGCCCCGGTGACGGTGATGGCCAACGTGCTCGGCGCCGAACGGGCCCCGGCGATGAGCATGGACGAACGGGTACATCATCTGTTCGGCCGCATTCCCGATGCGCACGTGCACCTCTACGGCAAGCGCGAACGGCCGGGCCGCAAGATCGGACACGTCAACATCCTCGGCGAGGACGTGGACACGGTGCGGAAGCGTGCCGAACGGGCGGCACACTGGTTGTCGCACGGTGAATGGCGCGCCGACGACGATGCAGAGCGTCAGCGATGAGGAGGAGTGGCGCAGATGATTAAACCCCGCGTCGGCGTGATCATGGGCAGCGACAGCGACTGGCCGGTGATGCAGTCCGCGGCCGAGGCGTTGGCCGAGTTCGAAGTGCCCTTCGAGGTGGGTGTGGTCTCGGCCCATCGCACCCCGGGCCGGATGCTGGAGTACGCCCGAAGCGCGGCCGGTCGCGGCATCGAGGTGATCATCGCCGGTGCCGGCGGGGCCGCGCACCTGCCCGGGATGGTGGCCTCGGCCACCCCACTGCCGGTGATCGGCGTCCCGGTGCCACTGGCCACGTTGGACGGTATGGACTCGTTGCTGTCGATCGTGCAGATGCCCGCCGGTGTTCCGGTGGCGTGCGTCTCCATCGGCGGGGCCCGCAATGCCGGGTTGCTGGCGGTGCGGATTCTGGCGTCCTCCGACACCGCGCTTCGGGAACGGATGGCGAACTTCCAGACCGACTTGGAGGCGCAGGTCCTCGACAAGGACCGTGCGCTACGTGAGCGTTTATTAGGTGAGTAGCTCAGCCGGTAAAGTTACCGGCCAGTAGCCCCAGAGAAACTCAAGGAGCGAATCATGGCTGGAGATCCTTCGTTCGACGTGTTCCGGTTGCCCGAGGAGCACGAGGAACTGCGCACGGCAATCCGGGCCCTGTGCGATAAGGAGATCGCCCCCTATGCGGCGGCCTGTGATGAAGAGGCGCGCTTCCCCCAGGAGGCCCTCGATGCGCTGAACGCCTCGGGCTTCAACGCCGTGCACGTTCCTGAGGAGTACGGCGGTCAGGGTGCCGACTCAGTGGCGGCTTGCATCGTCATCGAGGAGGTCGCCCGCGTCGACGCGTCGGCCTCGCTGATCCCGGCGGTCAACAAGCTCGGCACGATGGGCCTGATTCTGCGGGGCTCCGACGAGCTCAAGAAGAAGGTGCTGCCCGAGGTGGCAGAGGGCAAGATGGCCTCCTACGCGCTGTCCGAACGGGAGGCCGGCAGTGACGCCGCCGCGATGCGGACCCGCGCCAAGGCCGACGGTGAAGACTGGGTCCTCAACGGTTCCAAGTGCTGGATCACCAATGGCGGCAAGTCCAGCTGGTACACGGTGATGGCGGTGACCGATCCGGACAAGGGTGCCAACGGCATTTCAGCGTTCATGGTCCACATCGACGACGAGGGCTTCACCATCGGGCCCAAGGAGCGCAAGCTCGGCATCAAGGGTTCGCCCACCACCGAGCTGTACTTCGAGAACTGTCGTATCCCCGGGGACCGGATCATCGGCGACCCCGGCACCGGCTTCAAGACCGCGCTGGCCACCCTGGACCACACCCGGCCCACCATCGGCGCCCAGGCGGTCGGCATCGCGCAGGGTGCACTGGAAGCGGCGATCGCCTACGCCAAGGACCGCAAGCAGTTCGGGCGCCCGATCGCCGACAACCAGGGTCTGCAGTTCATGCTCGCCGATATGGCAATGAAGGTGGAGGCAGCGCGGCTGATGGTCTACTCGGCCGCCGCGCGCGCCGAGCGCGGCGAACCCGATCTCGGTTTCATCTCCGCGGCGTCGAAGTGCTTCGCCTCCGACATCGCGATGGAGGTGACCACCGATGCCGTCCAGGTCCTCGGTGGTGCCGGCTACACCGTCGACTTCCCGGTCGAGCGGATGATGCGCGACGCCAAGATCACCCAGATCTACGAGGGCACCAACCAGATTCAGCGGGTCGTGATGTCCCGCGCGCTGCTGCGCTGATCGACGACGATGCGGGCCCCCGGGCCCGAGGAGGAGTCGGCCGATTCGACTCCTGATCAGCCGTCAGCGGGCCGCAGGTGGGTGATATCGCCTGCGGACACCGCGACGGTCTCCCGACCGGTATCGATCAGTAGTTGGCCGAGGTCGCCGATATCGGTTGCCGTGCCGACGATTTCGCGCTCGCCGGGCATCAGGGCCCGGACCTGGGTGCCCAGGGTCAGGCTGTTTCTGCGGTAGTCGCCGATCAGCGACGGGTCGGGTCCGCCCAGCGTCCGCCAGCGATCGATGCGCTCGGTGAGTTCGGCCAGAATGGCGCCCAACAGTGCGCTGCGATCCAGCATCGTCGAGCCCAGCATCAACAGTGAGGTAGCCCTGGCGTCCGGGGCGGCCTCGGCGATTTCCGCAGCGGTCAGGGTGACGTTGAGGCCGAGTCCGACCACGATCACCGGCGCGGCCATCTCGGCGAGGATCCCGCCGAGTTTGCCCTCACCAACCTGAATATCGTTCGGCCACTTCAGGCCCGGCTGCAGTCGGGGGGGCGCGTGTACGGCGTCGACCACCGCCACACCGGTCAGCAGTGGCAGCCAGCCCCAGGCCGCGGGCTGAAGGCCGCCGGCATGCACCCCGATCGACAGCGCGATCTGCGACCGCGGCGGGGTGGCCCAGCGTCGGCCCTGGCGTCCCCGGCCGGCGCTCTGGTGTTCGGCGATCAGCACCAGTCCGTCGATGTTCTCACCGGCGCTGTGGCGGGCCAGCAGGTCGGCATTGGTGGATCCGGTGCTCTGCACCACTTCCAGCGCGCGCAGCGCGCGGTCAGGGCCGACTAGATCGCGGCGCACTCCGTCGACGTCCAGGGGCGGGCGGGGGTGATCGGTGCTCATGGCTGTGAGCCTAGGCGCCGGCCGCCGATTTTCATGTTGCCTATCAGGTCGGCTAACCTGCCTTTTCATGACTTCAGTCCGTTTCTTCAGCAGCGCCGCACTCGCCGGCGCCTTCCTGGTCGGCTCGATCGGTAGCGCGGCCGTCGCCGCGGCCGACAACACCGTGCCGCCGTCGATGCTCGACACCAGCTGCTCGCTGGACCAGATCCTGGGCGCCACCAAGGCGGTCGACCCGGTCGCCTACGGCGAACTGATCGGCAAGTACAACTCCGAGCGGGGCTGGGTCCAGGGCGGCATCGTGTACCACATGAACCTGCTGCTGCAGGAGCCGCCGGCGGCTTCTGCAGCAGC
>JAHBAP020000594.1 GCA_018500005.2 Mycobacterium sp.
GGCGCGGCGACGACGATGTTGCTCGACTTCGTCCAGCACCTGACATACCACTACCGCTTCGGCGACCTGCTCGACGGGGTGGCCGGGTCGAGCCGGATCCGACGGGCGGTGGGGCCGATGATCGGCGCCGCCCTGGCCGGCCTGGGCTGGTGGCTGCTGCGGTGGCGCGGCGCGGTCCCGAGCGTCGAGCAGGCGATCACCCGTCCCGCGCCGCTGCCCCGGGGTGCGATGACGCTCGACTCCGCTCTGCAGATCCTGCTGGTCGGATCCGGGGCCTCGCTGGGTCGGGAGAACGCGCCGCGGGAATTCGCCGTCGCGCTCGCCGATCTGACCACCTCGCGGTGGTCGCTGACGCCGCAAGACCGGCGGATCCTGCTGGGCTGTGCCGCGGGGGCCGGACTTGGCGCGGTGTACGCGGTCCCGATCGGCGGGGCTCTGTTCGCGTTGCGGATCGTGTTGCATACCTGGAACATTCGCGCCGTCATCGCGGCGGTGACCACCTCCGGGCTGGCTGTCGTCGTGGCTTCGCCGTTCCTCCACGACGGACCGGTCGTGCAGTGGCCCCACCCGCGGCTGTCCTATCTGCTGATCGCGGTCGCGGTGCTGCTGGCGCCGCTGGCGCTCGGGGTCGGCGTGGCGTTCAGGCGGCTGATGGAGTGGGCCCGGGCCCGGGTCGCACAGCGGGGCCCGCGTGACACCTGGCTGCTGATCCCGGCGCTGGCTGCCGCCGGACTGCTGGTCGGCGTCTGCTCACACCGGCTGCCCGAACTGCCGGGCAACGGGTCGAGCATCCTGTTGGTCAGCGTCGACCGCAATCTGAGCGTCGCGGCGGCCGGCGCGATCCTGATCCTCAAGCCGCTCCTGACGGCGTTCTTCCTGCGAGCCGGGGCGGTCGGCGGTCTGCTCACCCCGGCGCTGGGGACCGGGGCCGCCCTGGGCGCGTTGATCGCGCTGTCGGTGAACACCTGGACGCCGCTGCACGTCAACGTGGCGGCGGTGTCGCTGGCCTGCGCGGCTGCGGTGCTGGCCGTCACCCAGGGTGCCCCGGACTGGGCGGCGATCTTCGTCTGGGAACTCGCCCGGCCGCCGCTGTGGCTGCTGCTGGTGTTCGCCGCGGCCGCGTTCACCGCGCATCTGCTGCACCGCAAACTCGCCACCCGAACTCCGGCATAGCCGCTGAGCCCGACCTATCGGCGAGGACGATGGCTGCCGGACAATGGACACCACGAGGCGCCATTGCGCCTCCGTTACCCGGGGGAGTCGAAGGTGGAGGGTCAACCGCCCGTAGTGGATCCAGACCGTGCGGCCCTCGATGACCTGCGCGAGCACATCTTGGCCGTCGACGGTCACATCGCCCAGCTGATCAACCAGCGCCGCGCCCTGGTCGAGCAGTACGAGCGGCACCGCTTCGCGATCCTCGGCCGGCTCGGCCCGCAGTTGCCCGCGCCGGGGCCGAGCCAGACGGCTCCGGTCGGCCCGAAGCCTTCGGGGGTCGGTGCCAGGGCGCTGCTGCTGTGGCTGGGCGCGGCCCTGCTGGGCATCTCGGCGCTGACCTTCAGCGCGGTGGCCTGGTCAAGACTGGGAGACCTCGGGCATGCGGTGCTGCTGCTGGTCGCGACCACCCTGACCACCATGCTGGCGATCGCCGCCCGCAGGCGACTGCCGATGACCGCCGAGGCGTTCGTCGGACTGACGGTGGTGCTGGCGCTGGTCGATGTCTACGCGGTGCGGCGCGCGGGTCTGGGTGCCGCGATGTCGCTCGAGTTGTGGTGGGCCCTCGGCACGGCCGTGGTCCTCGGGTTCACCGCGGCACTCGGCCGGGTGACCGGTCGGCGCACCGCGCGTTTCGCGGCGGCCGCTCTGCTGCCGGCTCCGGTGGTATTGCTGATCGTCGCCGCGGCCTGGCCCGGCTGGTCGGCGGCAATCGCCTTCGCCGGGCTGGCAGCCGCGCTCGCCTACGGGCTGGGGCGATGGGGCGGCTGGTTCTACCCGGAGGGCAGAAGGGTGCTCGGCGTGCAGGCCGTCACCGCGTGGCTGGCAGCCGCCGTGGTGGCGCTGGTGGCGGCGCTGGAGGCCGCCACCGTCACCGACGCGCTCGGTCCCGCCCTCGCCGTGACGACCCTGACACTCGCTCCCGAAATCATCTGGCGCAGAAGGGGCCCGGGTTCTGCGGTCGGACTGCCTGGGATCGTGGTGGGCACACTGCCCGCGCTGGCGGCACTGACCCTGCTTGCGCCGTTGCTCGACGGCGACGGGGTGATCGCCACGTCTGTCGTACTGGGCGGGGCGACGGTGCTGACCGCGTGGCTGCTGCCGGTTGCCCGGCGCACCCCGGCACTGATCGCGGGGGTGGCCGTCGCCACCCCGGGCGCGCTGTGGGCCTCCCTCACCGCCCTTCCCGCGGTCGGCGGTCCACTCGGTTGGCTGGCGGACCCGTGGACCGGCAGCCTCGGCACGACTGCGTCGACGGTGCTCGACGGCCCGCGGACGACGAGCACCTTTGGCGGGTCGTGGGCGGCGGTCATCGCGCTGGCGGCCGTCGCCGCCGTTGCCCTCGTCGCGGCCGTCCCGGCGCTGAGCCGGCAGCCGGGCGCACCACTGGGCGGCTGGCTTCTTTCATTCGGAATCGGTTGCGTCGCAGCATCCTTCGCGGTCGCCCTGGCGCCGCTGACCGATGGGGCGTCGGTGCTGATCGCTCTGTCCGCGACATTTGTGGCGTTCGCCGGGCAGCTCCTGGCCGGTGCCTACGCGGACCGCGGCGCGCCCGCCACCCTGGCGGGTGCGGTGTTCGCCGCCATTCCGACAGTGGGCTGGGCGGCGGTGTCCACCGGGGCCTCTGTGGTGACCTCCGCGCTGGCCGCCGTCGTTGCCACGATCGCGGCGCTGATCGCCCGCCGCGCGGCGACACTGCCCGGCTTCGCGGCGCTGGCTGCCGTCCTCGGGGTGCTCTTCGCCGGGGTGGCCACCCGCGCCGCCGGGGCCGGCATCCCGGCCGCAGGTTTCGCCGTGGCGATCGCCGCGGCGGTGGTGACCCTGCTCGGCGTGTTCGCACTCGGTGCGCCGCGCCACCAGCTCGGTGGCATACCGCCTCTGCGCATCCCGCCAGCTGCCACCGATGGCCAGGCCCGCCAGCGTGTCGGCGAA
>JAHBAP020000434.1 GCA_018500005.2 Mycobacterium sp.
CCGGCCGGCCGTATGGGCGGCCAAGACCGGACTGCTTGGGATGGCCGGACCGCTGGCGAGGATGCCGAAGATCGCCAAACAGATCTACCGAACGGGTTATGAGAACGTCTCGGCAATCCCCGACAACGTCATCATCGACTATCTGTCACCCATCCTGGGCAACACGGCGGGCGCCCGTTTCATGAGCGATCTGCTGATTTCGATGACCCCCGAACAGCTCGCCCCGATCCACCCGTTGCTGGCGAAGTGCGAAATTCCCACCGCCATCATCTGGGGCACCGGCGACATCTTCTTTCACCGACGATGGGCTGACTGGCTCGTCGAACTCATCCCGGGCGCGCGGGAAGTCGTCGAAATCCCCGGCGGCCGGCTGTTCTTTCCCGACGAGCGCGCCGCCGAACTCGTCGGCGCGCTCGAGGCGCATTGGGCGGCCGCCGGGGACTAGGCCAGACCCTTCAGCATCAGGTCCCAGTACATGACCGGCAGTCCGTACTTCTTCAGGTACCAGTAGGCCCGGTGCGGCTTTGTCGGATCCAGGCCCGGGAACGACGGCTTCAGTTTGAAGTCGTAATCGAACTCCGCGAGCAGCATGTCGTGACTGGAAGTCACGATCGGGCAAGATGCGTAGCCGTCGTAGCGCGCCGTGAGCGGGCGGCCGTCCAGGTGGGACTCGATGTTGTCCACCACCACCGGTGCCTGCTTGCGGATCGCCGCGCCGGTCTTTGAGTTCGGCGAGGACCCGGCGTCCCCGAGTGCGAAGACGTTCGGGTAGCGCACATGCTGCATGGTGAACTTGTCGACCTCGACGTAGCCGGTGGGCTCGCTGGTGGACAGCGGGCTGGTCTTGATCCAGTCCGGGGCCGACTGGCGCGGCACCGCATGCAACATGTCGAAGGACAGTGTGGTGTCGGTGCCCCCGTCGGCGACCGCGGAGACCGTCACCTTGCGGGAGTCGGCGTCGATCGCGGTGATCTCCGAGGCCGTGTGCAGGTGGATGCCGTAGCCGGCGATCACCTTGTCGAGGTTGTCGGCGATCGCGGGGATGCCGAAGATCCGCGGTGTCGGCACCACCAGGTGCACATCGATGTTCTTCAGCACGCCCTGCTTGCGCCAGTAGTCGCTGGCCAGGTAGGCGATCTTCTGCGGGGCGCCTGCGCACTTCATCGGACCGGAGGGCATCATGAAAACCGCTGAGCCGGAACGGGTTCCGCGGATGAAGTCCCATGTCCGCGGTGCGAGGTCGAAGCGGTAGTTCGACGAGACCCCGTTACGGCCCAGCGCATCCTCGAGACCCTCGGTCTTGTTCCAGTCCAACTGGATGCCCGGGCAAACCACCAGCACGTCGTAGCCGTAGGTCGAACCGTCGTCGCACGTCACCGTGTTCGACTCGGGGTCGATCGCACTGGCCGCCTTACGAATCCAGGTGGCCTTCTTCGGCATCACCGACGCCTCGGGCCGCTCGGTGGACGACGCCTTGGCCTGGCCGCCGCCCACCAACGTCCACATCGGCTGGTAGTAGTGCTTGTCCGACGGCTCCAGCACCGCGACGTCGGTATGGCCCTTAGGCAGCAGCGGTGCGGCCACAGTAATGCCGGCCGTACCGCCGCCGATGATCAGAAACTTGTGTTTTCCGGTGGTACCCATGGTTCATTTCTCTCGTATCAGGCGTTCTGGGTTGCTTCGTCCCATGCGTTGTACCCGCCCAGCAGGTCGCTCACGTCGTCGAATCCGTTCTTGCGGAGCAGGCTGGCAGCCATCGAGGACCGGTAGCCGCCTGCGCAGTACACGACCGTGGGCTTGCGCGGGTCCAACTCCCCCAGCCTATCGGGCAGCTGACCGACGGGGATATTCACGGCATTGCCGATCATGCCCGCCTCGGCCTCGCCCGGGTTGCGGACGTCGATCATCTGGAGTTCCGGAACATCGGCGATGCGCTCCCCGAGCGCGGCCGTCGTCAGCCGGGAGGCGACCTGGACATCCTTCTGGTTCTCGAACATCACCACGAACGGGTCCTTGAGGTAGCCGACCACCCGGTCGAAGCCGATCCGGCCGAGCCGGTTCTTGCCCTCCAGTTCCCGGTCGGTATCGGTCATCAGGATGATGTCGTCCTCGGGCTTGACGACCGATCCGGCGAATTCGGCATAGCGGCCCTCGAGCCCGATGTTGACCGCGCCCTTCAGATGCCCCAGGGCGAACTCCTCCGGACCTCGCCCGTCGACCAGCACCGCACCGCCCTTGACCGCCTCGCGAACCTGCTCATAGGTCATCGCCGGCGGCATCTCCGACTCGTCGAGCAATTCCCGGCCCTTGCGGTTGAGAATCGCGTTGTAGACGAAATACCCCGGCGCCGGCGGCTGGCCCTCGGTCACCAGCTCAACGAAACGCTCCTTGCTGGAGGCCCGCAACGCATAGTTGGTTTTGCGCTGTTCACCCATCGTCGACCACAACTCGGTGGACAGGTTCTTGCCACAGGCCGAACCGGCACCGTGGGCGGGGTAAACCCGGGTGGAGTCTGGAAGCGGCATCAGCTTGTTGTGCAAGGAGTCGTAGAGCTTGTCGGCCAACTCCTCCTTGGTGAACCCGATCGAGCCCAGCAGATCCGGGCGGCCGACGTCGCCGATGAACAGGGTGTCACCGGTCATGACGCCGTACGGCGCCAAAGAATCGGGGGAAGCGTCGCCCGCGTGTTCGAACACCACGATGCTCATCGACTCCGGGGTGTGACCGGGAGTGTGTCGGAACTCCAACTGCACGTCACCCAGCGAGTACCGCTCGCCGTCCTCGACGGGCATGAAGTCGTACTCCGGCTTGGCGACCGAGGAGTAGACGATCTTGGCCCCAGTGGCTTCTGCGAGCTCCAGATGGCCCGACAGGAAATCTGCATGGAAATGGGTCTCGATGACCAGTTCGATGGTCATCCCGGCCGCCTCGGCATCGGCGATGTACTCACTGACATCGCGCTGCGGGTCCACCACAACAGCGCGCTTGGAGGTCTCGTCGCCGATCAGATACGAGGCGTGCGACAGGCAGTCAAGGTAGTACTGGTTGAACAACATTGGCGTTTCTCCTTGGATCTATTGTGTATCGGTCTGAGGGTTCATGCGAGGGTGAGGAAGAGCTTTTCCAGTTCGCCTTCGTCGCCGTCGGCGCATTCACGCAGACCGCAGGCGACGATCTTGAACCCGGCGCGGTCGAGCGCCTTGGACACCGCGGCGAGTTGAATCACCACGTCCTTGCATTCGCGGCCCTGCTCCACCATGGCGATGACCCCGCCGAGCTGCCCCTGGGCCCGACGCAGTCGGTGCACGATCTCTGCGACGTTCTTCTCGTCAGCCAACATGGCCCGCACTCCTCTCCATACCTCTGGGGGTATCTTCTGAGGACTAGGTTACATACCCCCGGGGGTACATGCAAGGGGGTCTTCACTGAGTGTTTTGGGCGCGCTAATCGTCGCTCAGCGACGAAAATCGCGCCGAAGCGTTGGGCCAGTACCGCTAGAGCCACCAGCGCTCGAGGACCCGGGCCAGGCCGTCGTCGTAATTGGGTGCGGTCACCTCATTGGCCGCGGCGATGGCCTCCGGGTGTGCGTTTCCCATCGCGACACCATGGCCCGCCCAGCGCAGCATCGGCACGTCATTGGGCATATCCCCGAAGGCGACGATGTCCTCGGCACTGACCTCCCACGGCCGCGCCACCTCCTCTACCCCAACGGCCTTGCTGATCCCGATCGCACTGATTTCCACCAGCCCGTCGTTGGTGGAGTAGGTGATGTCACCGAGCATGCCGATATGGCGGTTCAGCACCGCTGCCAATTCGGAGGACGGCATACCCGGCTTACGGACCAGCAGTTTGACCGCCGGCGCGCTGAGCAGGTCCTGCTGGGACACCTCGGTGTTGTCCGGGTTGAGCCAGGCGTGCTCGTATCCGGGGGCGCTGACGAATTGCGGGGTGGCGCTGTCGTGGGCGCTGCGGCCGATCCGCTCGGCCGCCAACCCGGCGCCGGGCACCACCCGGGCGGCGATTTCAGCGAGTTCGCCCAGGGCGTCCACCGAGAGCG
>JAHBAP020000453.1 GCA_018500005.2 Mycobacterium sp.
AGATGTGTATAAGAGACAGGCCAGCCCCTGCTCCAGACGGCTGAGGATCCGGTCGATGTTCTCGCGGCTGGCCACCTCGTACTGCCATTCCGAATGACGGTAGGCCGCTTGGAAATACGTGAGGTTGGGGTGCGGCTCGCCCATCTCCGGACTCAACTCCGTGATGCGGGCGAAGACCCAGGACGCCGATGTGCCGTAGTTGATGGCTCGACCGATGCGCGCCTGCTCGTCGTACCAGTCACCAACCGGAAGTACGCCGGACTCCAGTTCCAGTGCGGTGGTGACTCCGTCGGACCCCTGAATGCGGTCGCCGGGCAACGACTGGGTATGCGAGTGCAAGTCGATGAACCCCGGCGCTACGACCAGTCCGCGTCCGTCGAGCACCTCCTCGCCGGAAAGGTCGGCATCCGAGATCGCCGCGATCCTGCCGTCCCGGATACCGACCGAGCGCACCGCGTCCAAACCGGTCTCCGGATCGATGACCCGCCCGCCGGTGATGACGGCGTCGAATTCGATTGTGCTCATCTGCTGGAGTTCAGTCGCGCGGCCACACGATCATGGGCACCGGCAGCGCGCGCATGATCTTGCTGGCCGAATGGCCGAGGAAGAGCCGCTTCGGCTGCGCCAGGCGACTGGATCCGATCAGCACGATCTCGCTGTCGGTGAAGTCCAGCCCCTGGACGGCCTTCTGGAGAGACGTACCGTGACCGACAACGCTGGACACCGGGCAGTCCGGCGGAAGCGCCGCAGCGGCGGTCTCGACCAGCGTCGCCGCGTGTCGCTCGGCCTTCTCGGTCCACTCCTGGCGTTGGTCCTCCGGGCCTTTCCCGCCCACGGCGACCAACGACATCAGCCGCAGCGGAACCTTCCATTCGGTCGCCAGGCGGATCGCGTTGCGCAGCAGATCCTCTGCCCCCGGTTGCATCCCGGTCGCGCAGGTGAGTCGGGTGATGCCCGGGTGGTACCGATAGTCCGCCGGCGCGAGCGCGACCGGCACCGGTGAGGCGTGCAGCAGGGCGTCGGCCAGACTGCCCAACCGGAACTTCCCGGCGCGAACACGGTGGTGGGTCCCCACCACGATCATGGCCGCTTCGCCGCGGTCGACGTCGGTGGCGGCATCGAGGAGACCCTGGGTGATCGAGTCGGCGTGGCGCAGTTGAACTTCCGCGTTCACCCCTTCGGGCAGCTGGGACAACCCGTCCTGAAGCCATTCCCGACCCTGGTCCTCGACTTCGGCGTTGAAGGCGTGGTCGGGGGAGTACATGTGGAAAGTCGGCGCCGCGCTGGGCAGAACCGAGACCAGGTCCAGCGTCGCACCCGACGAACGGGCGAGGGTGGCCGCGAGGTTGACCCCGTGAACACCGCGTTGGCGTGGCCCGTAACCGACGACGTACCGCATGGTTCGTGACGCTAGTCCAAACAGCGCCGGGGCATACCCCAGTTGTGGTAAGCCACAGGGATGACTGAGGTTGCCCCGGGGACAGCTGCGGGGAAGACACAATTGGCCCGGACGCTCGGACTGTGGGCGATCGTGGGACTCGGCCTGGGCTATATGACACCCACCGTCATCTTCGACACCTTCGGCATCGTCTCGACCGAGACCAACAACGTCGTGCCGGCGGCCTACCTGCTAGCGCTGATCGTGATGTTGTTCACGGCGGTCAGCTACGGCCGGATGACGGTGGTCTTCCCCTCGGCCGGCTCCGCCTACACCTACACCTCGGCAACCATCAGCCCCAACGTCGGCTTCCTGATCGGCTGGGCGGCGCTGCTCGATTATCTGCTGCTGCCCCTGGTCAACGCGCTGATCATCCGCAGCTACATGTATTCGTTTTTCCCGGAGGCGCCGCAGTGGCTCTGGGTCGTCGTCTACGTCGCCGCGATCACCGCCCTGTGCCTGTTCAGCATGACCAACACCTCACGGGTCAACATGATTCTGGTGGTCTTCGAAGTCGTCTTGATCGGCGTGTTCCTCATCCTGGCCACCAAGTCCCTGATGAACGGAATGGGTAACGGGACGATCTTCTCGACCCAGCCGATCTGGCATGAGGGTGTCGACCCCAAGCTGGTCATGACCGGAGCGACCATCGTCGCGTTCTCCTTCATCGGTTTCGACGCGATCACCATGTACACCGAGGAGGCCAAGGACGCCTCGACGGTGCCCAAGGCGATCCTGCTGTCCCTGCTGATCGGTGGAGCCATCTTCTTCATCTCCGCGTGGTTCACCCAGTCGCTGTTCCCGGACGTTTCGGGATTCAGCGAGGAATCACTGGAGAACAGCGCCCTGCCCGAGATTGCTTTTAATGTGGGTGGGCACCTGTTCAAGATCCTGCTCACCTCGGCGGCCTTCGCGGCAACGATGGCATCCAGCCTGGCCTCGCACGCCTCGGTGTCGCGCCTGCTCTACGTGATGGGGCGCAACGGACAAGGCCCGATCGCGGGGTTCTTCGGCCGTCTGCACCCCAGCTTCCAGACCCCGTCGAACGCGATCATCTTCGTCGGCCTGGTGTCACTGCTGGCCATCGCCTTCAACCTCGATTTCGTGGCCTCGCTGATCAACTTCGGTGCACTGATCGCCTTCACCTTCGTCAACCTGACCGTGATCATCTACTTCGCCTACCGACGCCGCGAGATCCACACTCCGGGTCAGATTTTCCGCAACGTGATCCTGCCCGGAATCGCGGTACTGCTGACCGTGGTGATGTGGTTGCATCTGTCCGCGGAGTCGACCCGGTACGGCATCATCTGGTTCTGCATCGGAATCGCGGTGTTGTTGTGGATCACCCATTTCTTCCGGCGTCCGCTGTCGATCAATATGGGTGACGCGCACTAGCTGGCTGTAGCTCGTCATCGACTCCCCGCGCATACCGCGCACCGCGAACTGGTGTTGGCTTGGTAGTTGAGTTCGCCGATCCAGTCGGCGGCACCGCCGTCCACCGATCAGGTGACATGACGCTTTCGTGCCTGGTTATTGGCGACTCCTTGCCCAGGCCGTATACGAGGCGACGGATCCGGCTCGCGGCCGCTCGAGCCACGGCCATGGATGGAGCGCAACCACCTCGAGACGTGCCGACCGCGACCTCCACCCCGGAACCGGTGCGAATGTGGTGGCCAGCCGCCTGCCCGACAGCACCGACACCGGGTCGCCCCGCCACAGCCGGACCTCCCGACGGGTCGACAGATCGGCCAGTGATTGGGCGAGAAACAAGATCCGGTTCATCGAGAGCCGAAGTCCGCGCAGCAGTGGCTCGTCGAAGATGAAGAGCACCGGCAGGTCTGGATGTCCGACGGTCGCCGGGTCACGATCACTCATGCTTTCCGCGGTCATCCAGACCGCCTCGGGCGGTGCGGACCCTTGAACGGTGACCGGGCCGGCCGTGCCCTCCACATCATCGTCGTGGCGTAGCCGCGGATCGGTGAACGCCTTCGGCTCACGTTCCTGGCTCTCCGGCCAGTCGATGATCGGGCAGTTCGGCTCCACCGGACAACGGGCACAGAGTCCCGAAGCCCGCTTCTCGACCTGCCAGCGGGAGAACCCGTAGGCCTTGCCGGTGAGTGCTCCGACGGTCCACTGCCAGCCGAGCCTGTTCGCAGCACGTGATCCGTCCACAAGGTGCCGGTACATCAGATCCTCGCCGACGCGCCATCCCAGGCCGGCACGGACACTCCAGTGCGAGGCGAGCCACATGCGGGTCTGGTTGGTCAGCCAGCCTCCCGTCATCAACTCGGACCAGGATGACTCCAGACACAACGCCGATGAGGACCACGGATTGCTCTGCACCCCAGCGTGATCCGTGCCGTGCTCATCGACCGCGAACCGCAATGAACTACGGGAGGCCGCGCCGACGCGGGCGTACAGGTGGCGCGCATACTCCTGCCAACGAAGTTCGTCGCGAAACTTCAGCACATCATCCGGTGGACCGCCGGCGACGTGGTCCCACACTTCGCGCAGCGTCAGCAGCCCGTGGCGGATGTACGGCGACAATCGGGAGGAACCACGGGTACTTGGCGGCCAGACGTTGTTGCGACTGCGGGCGTACCCGCGCACGTCGAATGCCTGAAGGGCCGCGTCCGCCGCCCGTTGTCCACCGCGGAGGAGCAGTGGGGCGTAGTCGGCGGGTTCGCACAGATCGCCGAGGTGCTCCACTAACCAGGCGAATAGGGCTTCATCATCGGTCGGCGGATCGGGCAGGCGCACACCCGGCACGTTACAAGCGTGCGATTTAGCCGAGCGGTGGCGCCCGCTGCGGGGCTCATCACACCGACCCGGGTCGACGGCGACCGCGGGTAGTTAAACTCTGCTGTGGTTTCTGAGCCGGACGGGATCGACCCCGAACGATTACAGGTGACCCTCGACGTCCTGGCCGAGTTGCACCAGCTCGACCCCAAGCACCCGGATTTCATCGCGGTCCGCCGCGCGACGGCGCACATGTTCAAGGCCGCCAAGAAATCCCGTCGCGACGAAAAGCGCAACCGGATCGCCGAGGCCGACCGCGCGGTGGTGGCCGCCACTGCCACCGGGGCCGCGGATCGCATCGACGACGAGACGCGCGGCATCCCGCTGTCCACCTCGACCACCGCACCCAGCGCGGGCACCCTGCTGCGGTCACGGGCCTGCTATATCTGCAAGCAGCACTACACCCGGGTGGATGCCTTCTATCACCAGTTGTGCCCGGAGTGCGCGGCCTTCAGCCACGCCAAACGCGATGCACGCACCGACCTGACCGGCAAGCGGGCCCTGCTCACCGGCGGCCGCGCCAAGATCGGGATGTACATCGCCCTGCGCCTCCTGCGCGACGGCGCCCACACGACGATCACCACCCGGTTCCCGCGCGATGCGGTGCGGCGGTTCCAGAGCCTGGCGGATTCCGAGGAGTGGCTGCACCGGCTGCGTATCGTCGGCATCGATCTGCGCGACCCGGCCCAGGTGGTCGGTCTTGCCGACGCGGTCGCCGACGCCGGCCCACTCGACATCCTGATCAACAACGCGGCCCAGACGGTGCGCCGCTCCCCCGGCGCCTATGCGCCGTTGGCTGAAGCCGAGCTTGCCCCGCTGCCCGATGGCCCGCTTCCGGAGTTGCTGACCTTCGGGCACACCAACGATGCGCACCCGCAGGCGCTGGCAGCCTCGGTGGCCAGCCATCCCATCCTGGCCGCGGCGGCTTCCCAGGCCGATGACTTGACGGCCGCGGCGCTGGCCGCCGGATCGAGCTCATTGGAGCGCCTCGCCGCCGGCACCGCCATCGACGCCGGCGGCCTACTTCCCGACGAGCTTCACGTGAACAGCTGGACCCAGCACGTTCAGCATGTCGAGCCGCTGGAGATGCTTGAGGTGCAACTGGCCAACGCCACCGCACCGTTCCTGCTCATCAGCCGGCTGCGTCCGGCGATGGCTGCAGCACCGGCCCGGCGCAAGTACGTGGTGAATGTGTCTGCGATGGAAGGTGTTTTCTCCCGCCGCTACAAGGGGCCGGGACATCCGCACACGAACATGGCCAAGGCGGCGCTGAACATGCTGACCCGCACCAGCGCGGAGGAGATGTTCGAGACCGACGGGATTCTGATGACGGCCGTCGACACCGGCTGGATCACCGACGAGCGTCCGCACTTCACCAAGGTCCGCCTCGCCGAGGAGGGTTTCCACGCCCCATTGGATCTCGTCGACGGCGCGGCCCGGGTCTACGACCCGATCGTGCAGGGCGAGGCCGGCGTCGACCTCTACGGGGTGTTCCTCAAGGACTACCGCCGCTCCGACTGGTGACGGTGCGGCCGCAACGCGTTCGGCGGGATGGCACCGAACCGACCGGCCTGGAAGTCCTCGAAGGCTTGCGCCACTTCGGATTTGGAGTTCATCACGAACGGCCCGTACTGGAAGACCGGCTCCCGGATCGGCCGGCCGCCCAATAGCAGAACGTCCAGCGCGGGATGGCGGGACTCCTGCGAGCGGTCGGCGACCACGCTGATCCGGTCGCCCGGACCGAGCACCGCGAGTTGACCCTGGTGGATCGGGTGGCCGACCGGACCGACTGTTCCGCTGCCGGCCAGTACATACACCAGTGCGTTGTAATCGCGCTGCCATCCGAGATTCAGTCGTGCACCGGGCTCGATGGTGGCGTGCGCCAACGTGATCGGGGTGCGGGTCTTGCCCGGACCGACGTGGCCGTCGACGTCGCCGGCGATGACCCGCAGCACCGCACCGCCGTCGGCCGAGGACAACAGTGTGACGGCCGGGCCCTCGATGGCCTGGTACGCGGGGGCGGTGAACTTGTCTTTGCGGGGCAGGTTCACCCACAACTGGATCCCGTGGAACAGCCCCCCGCTCTCGACGAGTTCGGCGGGCGGGGTTTCGATGTGCAGGATGCCCGCACCGGCCGTCATCCACTGGGTGGCGCCGTCGGCGATCAGCCCACCGCCGCCGTGCGAATCCTGGTGCGCGAAGCGGCCGTCGATCATGTAGGTGACGGTTTCGAAGCCGCGGTGCGGGTGCCAGTCGGTGCCCCGGGGTTCACCGGGCTGGTATTCCACCTCGCCCATCTGATCCATATGTACGAACGGATCGAGATCGGCGGGGCCGACGCCAGCGAACGCACGAACGACGGGGAACCCCTCCCCCTCGTACCCCCGTGGCCCGGTGCTGACCTGGCGCACCGGCCGTTCTGTGTCGCCGGGTCCGGGAGCGGTAAGCCTCGGCAGGGTCAGAGCATCTGCGGTTACGGCGGGCATATCTGGCACAGCCGGACCCGGACCTGATTTATTCCGGCCCCGACGGCCGTGCGGCTACCGTGGTCACGATGTCCGGGTTGCCGACTGCTCGCGCCTGCGCCGTGGCGGCGATCCTGCTGAGCCTGCCGGCCCTCGCGTCATGCGGACCGGCCCACCCCCCCCCGGTCTGTCTCTTATACACATCTGAC
>JAHBAP020000090.1 GCA_018500005.2 Mycobacterium sp.
CTATACCGGCGTGCTCTACGACGCTCTCGATTTCGAATCGCTGCGGGGCCCGGCCGCCGCCCGCGCCCGGGCCCGGCTCGCGGTGGGCTCGGCGCTGTTCGGCCTGTTGCGCGCCGAGGACCGCATTCCGGCCTACCGGTTGTCGGCAGGCTCCAAGCTCCCCGGACAGCCGGGTCTGCCCACCCGATGGCGACCTGCCCTGGAGCCGCTGCTGACCGGATTGGCCGCCGACGAACTTGTGGTGGATCTGCGTTCGGGCGCCTACGTCGGGCTTGGCCGGCTCCCCGATGCGGTCCGCGTCGACGTGGTGGCCGAACAACCCGACGGCCGGCGCGCCACCGTCAGCCACTTCAACAAGGCGCACAAGGGCCGCCTGGCCCGTGCGCTGGCCTCGGCCGGTTCAGAACCAGACGACGCTGCCGGTGTGGCGACCGTCGCTCGTCGTGCGGGCATGACCGTCGAGCGCGACGGGCGTCACCTAACCATCGTCGTGACGCCCTGACGGGTGGGAAGATAAACATGATGAACACCCGCTGGAACCGTAGCGTCGCACCGCGCGGCGACGATTACGATGCCCGCTGGACATCCCTGGCGGACAGCGGGCAGAACGTGCACGGCGAAGCCGATCTGATCGAGGCACTGCTGAAGGATTCCGGCGGAACCCGTGTCCTTGATGCTGGCTGCGGCACAGGACGCGTGGCAATCGAGCTGACAAGACGCGGGTTCGACGTCATCGGGATCGACGCGGATCCGGCGATGCTGGCCACCGCCCGCGCCAAGGCGCCTGGACTCGCGTGGGTCGAGGCAGACCTGGCCGAGGCCCGGGAGTGGGACAAAGACTCCGGCCGGCCGGTGGATCTGGTGGCGCTCGCCGGGAATGTGATGATCTTTCTCGAGCCCGGCACCGAAAGCCTGGTGCTGTCCAATCTGGCGGGCAGCCTGACCGACGGCGGCTTCTTGGTCGCCGGTTTCGCCCTTCAGCCGGATCGGCTGACGCTGCGGCAGTACGACGAAATGGCCGAGAAGGTAGGCCTGCTGCCGGTCGACCGGTTCGCGACCTGGGACCGTCAGCCGTTCGGCGGCGGTGACTACGCGGTGTCGGTGCATCGCAAGCGATGAAGGCCTTCACCGCGGCGGTCCCCGACCAGTACTACGCGATCACGTCACGTCTCACGCTTGGCGGCCACCAGCGCACCACGATGCGGGTCGTCGCGGGCTGCATTCTGACTTTGGGGATGCCCGCCATGCTGGCGGCGATGAATCCGCGGGCCAGCAATTTCCCGTTCGGCAGGTCGCTGCTTGCCGTCATTCCTCTGGTCTGCCTGGCCTTCGCTAGTCCGTGGTTGGGCTACCGGTGGCCAAGCCGCGGGCGATCCATACTGGTCGTGACCCTCGGTGCACTGGTGCTGGCCGCCGGGTGCACCGTCCCGGTCAACCCGTTCTCCGGACTGTTGACCGCAACGGCCTTTTCCTTCGTGCTCGGGTACGCCGCCCTGTTCCACGGCACCAGGGTCCAGGCATTCGTTACGACCGCCGCAGCCGGAACCATCCTCTGGCTGGCGATCCGGATCGCTGAATCCGACGTGCCGACCGCTCTTGCGGTGACGACTCCGGTGGTACTGATCAACGTCGCCGCTCTTATCGCCTGCCGGACGGTCGCCGAGGTGGCCGCCGCCGCCGGCAAAAGCACCGATATCGAGCCGCTCACCGGCCTGTTGACCAAGGCCTCGTTCGACGAACTCGCCGCGACTATGCTCGGCGCGCGCAACCGGGATGACGACAGATTCCTGGTCATGGTGCTGGTCGGCATCGACGGCTTTGCCGCATTACAGAGCGTGCAAGGCGTCCGGGGGACGGATCAGGCACGGATCGCCGTCGCCCGGGCCCTGCGGGACACCGTTCGCCGTGACGCTCTGGTGGGCCACCCCGAACAGTCCGAGTTCGTCGTCGCCGACACGTTCACCAGTCCGGACCCCGCGCCGTTGGCGGAGCGCATCCGCGGCTCGCTGGCCGCCTGCCCGGACGGGATCACCGCAAGTCTGGGCGTGGTGAGCACACCGTTACATCCGTTGGCCGACCGGCCGCCCAACGAGGTGCTCGACGAGGTGGCAGCATTGGCGACGACTGCGATGTACCGCGCTCGTCGGGCTGGCGGCAACCAGGTCCAATACGTGCTCGGGCCCCTGCTCAGCGGCCCCGAGACGGACCCAGGAATGCCGGGCTGATGCGCCACGCGATGGCTGTCGCGGCCGCTTTCACCGTCCTGGCACTCGGCTGCGTACCCGCCTTGGCCGAGCCGTTACCGTCGGCACCGGATGACTTCGTGGCGCTGGCCGACGTTGACGACTCGATACTGCAGGACATTCGGTACTTCACCCCGCACAACTTCACCGGAGATCCGGTCGACGGCTATATCGCGCCGATGTGCATCCTTACCAGGCAGGCCGCCGATGCATTGGCCCGCGCCCAGCGCGACTTCGTAGAGGACGGCTACACGCTCAAGGTTTACGACTGCTACCGGCCTCAGCGCGCGGTCGACGAATTCGTAACCTGGGCCGAGAATTTGGCTGACCAACGCATGAAGCCGGAGTTCTATCCACGCGTGGACAAGACTGTGCTGTTCGCCGAAGGCTATATCGCCGAGCGCTCCGGGCACAGTCGGGGAAGTACCGTTGACCTCACCCTCGTCCCGCTGTCAGCCGCACCCACACCGCCCTATGTCCCAGGGCAGCCGCTCATCGATTGCGCTGCGCCGCAGTTGATTCGGTTCCCCGACAACTCACTCGACATGGGAACCGGATTCGACTGCTTCGACACTCTGGCCAATACCGACGACCCACGGATCATCGGAGATGCTGCCAAGAACCGCACTCTGCTTCTGGAAGGCCTGCAGAGATACGGATTCGTCAACTACGACAAAGAGTGGTGGCATTTCACCTATAAGCCGGCCGACGTCGGCGAACCCTACCCGGACACCATTTTTGATTTCCCCGTCGATCCGGCGGCGCTGGGGACGGCAGTGCGGCACACTCAGTGAAACTCGCTCCGAAGGTAGACCATGAACGACTTCCTCGATGAACACCAGTACGCCTGGCGGCTCATTCGTGCGGCGCGGCAGGTGCAGTCCGAATCGAAGGAGTCGACCGACAACCTGGTTGAACTCTTGGACGCTGCACTCGACGCCGGACTGGACCGCACGACCCTCATCGTCGAACTCGCCCGAGTCGGCGGCAGACTCCTCGCGCTGTGGGACCCGGTCGTCTGCCTGACCTAATCGGCACCGCCGAGCAGGGCTCGACGCAGCAGATGCATCGCCACGGTCGTCGATCGCTCCCGCACGTCGGCCCGCTCCCCCGGGATCCGGATACACCGGGTGACGGTGGTTCCGTCGTCCAGCATCACGCAGAACCACACCGTCCCGACCGGCTTGTCC
>JAHBAP020000432.1 GCA_018500005.2 Mycobacterium sp.
GTTCTTGATCTCGTCGGTACGGTCGTTGCGCCCCTGCTTGCCGGCGATGCTCAGCGCCTGCGACAGCGAGTCGCCCGCCGCGTCGGACACGGCGGTGTAGACGTCGTCGGCGTAATCCGGGAACAACGGGTAGTCGGCGACCGGCTTGGCGGCCTTCTCGGCCAGTTCGCGCTGCGCATCGCACAGCGCCGCGATGAACGGCTTGGCAGCCTCCAGACCCTCGGCGACGACGGTCTCGGTCGGCGCCCCGGCCCCACCGGCGACCAGTTCGATCACCTTGTCGGTGGCCTCGGCCTCGACCATCATGATCGCGACGTCGTCACCCGCCTTGCGGCCCGCGACGACCATGTCGAAGACCGCGTCCTCGAGTTGCTCGACGGTCGGGAAGGCAACCCACTGGCCCTTGATCAGGGCGACGCGTACACCGCCCACCGGGCCGGAGAACGGCAGGCCGGCGATCTGAGTGGACGCCGAGGCGGCATTGATGGCCACCACGTCGTAAAGGTCGTCAGGGTTCAAACTCAGGACGGTGACCACGACCTGGATCTCGTTGCGCAGACCCGACACGAACGTCGGGCGTAGCGGCCGGTCGATCAGGCGGCAGGTCAGGATCGCGTCGGTGGAGGGGCGACCCTCGCGCCGGAAGAACGAGCCGGGGATACGGCCCGCGGCGTACATCCGCTCCTCGACATCAATGGTCAAAGGGAAGAAGTCGAAGTGCTCCTTGGGAGCGTTGCTGGCGGTGGTCGCCGACAGCAGCATGGTTTCGTCGTCGAGATAGGCAACCACCGCGCCGGCGGCCTGCTGGGCCAACCGACCGGTCTCGAAACGGATGGTGCGGGTGCCGAAGCTCCCGTTGTCGATGGTGGCGGTTGCTTCGAACACGCCTTCGTCGATTTCAGCGACAGACATACGTCCGTACAGCCTTTCGTTCACTGTTGATTTTTAGCGCCGCACAGTGACGAGACGAATTGGCTGACGATTGGCCACGGTCGTCGATCGAAGCTGCCGGGTGGGATAGACCTCCCGGCAACCACTACCGAAGACCGCCCGATCGGGCCAGTCTCGCACCGAAGGCGCAGGTCAGCGGCCGCGGCGCGGCCGGAGACGGCTCTTATGTTACACGGCGGCCGGGTTTGCCCCGGCCAGGCGTCAGCGGCGCAGGCCGAGGCGCTCGATGAGCGAGCGGTAGCGCTCGACGTCGACCTGGGCGACGTACTTGAGCAGCCGGCGACGACGTCCGACCAGCAGCAGCAGGCCGCGGCGGGAGTGGTGGTCGTGCTTGTGGGTCTTGAGGTGCTCGGTGAGGTCCTGAATGCGCTTGGTCAGCAGCGCCACCTGGGCTTCCGGGGAACCGGTGTCGGTCCCGTGCAGGCCATAGGTGCCGAGGATTTCCTTCTTCTGCTCAGCGGTCAGCGCCATGCGAATACTCCATCTGTTTCAGTGCCGCGAGGAAAAATCAAGGCGGGCCGCCGCGGACTGCAGCGCTCGCTCGAACGAGCTTAGCAATGGCGGGACCGGCGGGCGAAATCGTCACTCGCGCCGGAAGGGGGTTCTGAGCCCCGAGCCCTGTCAGGACTCTTGGCCAACGCGGTCGCGATCGGTCGGACAACCAATCCCGTCCGCGCGTATCAGACCGAAGTTACATTTAGCGCATCAGTTCGGGCATGCCGACGGAACGGGGATATCCCATGGCGGTTCGACATTCTTCGCAATGGTTCCTGGCGGCATTCGTTGTGGGTATTTCGGCGGCTGGCCCCGCAGCTGTCGCCGCCGCAGATGACGCCGAAGGTAACGCGGGCGGACCCGCACGGGTCTCCGGCCCGGCGGCGCAGGACGCCCTTCGGCACGGCCGGGTCGCGAACCGCGGGCGGTCTTACGCGGCTGGCGCGCGTCAGCGGCCAATACCGGCGGACGGGCGTGCTGCATCGCCTCCTCTCGATCCGCTTCAAGCGCCCGATGTCACCGCGGTGACCCCGACGCGGCGTGGAGCGCGAAACCTGCCGCCGCTCGTGGGAGACGACGTTCTTCCCGCCGCGACTACGGGCGCTGGCTCACGACCCTCTGCATCGAGCCGACCACCTCGTCTCGTTGCGACGGGAAAAACGGCTGCTGATCGCGCCGGAGTTGGGGATAGCAGCACCTCGGCAACGGTCGGTGTGACCGATTCGACCCTGGTTTCCCGGGTTGTGGCCGCGGTTGCAAGCGCCGCAGCCACGCCGTCCGCAGCGGACGCGGCTCCATCTCAGGCGGCATTGCCCGAGCTGCGTCCGCACCTCTTGGCAACTGTTGTTAACGGCTTGTTCAATTCAGCGTTCGATTGGCTGGCAACGCTGCCCCCCTCGCCGATCTCGGGCTTCCTCGAAGGCGCGTTGGTGTTGGTCCGGCGGAGTCTCTTCTTCATCCCCACCGGCGTATCTGCAACACAGACAGGGTCGAGTTTGTCGATCGCGGTCAAAACCGGCAGCGTGGCCTACTTCCGCCAAGACGGCACCGATCTGCAGGTCTCCAACGTCCCGATCTTCCGCAGAGCAACGAGTTTCACCGCCTCGACGGTCGCCGATGTCACAGTGGCCAACCCGGGCAACTCCGGCAGCGCGGGCCTGTACTTCACCACCGGCAGCGTCGCCGCCGATCTGACCACCACCCGGATCGACGCGATCACTTTCGGCGACACCGCCCAGTTCACCGGCCAGGTGATCGCCAGCGTCGGCAACGGCACGCTCAGGCTCAATAATGCGGTGCGCGGCCTGTCCGGAGTCAGCCTGAGCGGCCCGATCCGGCTGTGCACCGATATCGAGGTCGATGCCGGAACGGGGGACGTCACGTTCGCCGGAACCGTCGACGCGACGACCAGCGGAGCCCAGGCCCTGACCGTCACCGCTCTGGGCACCACCACCTTCGCGGCCGACGTCGGAGGGCAGACCCCGTTGGCCGGCCTCACCACCCGCGGAATCTCGCCACTGACCATCACCCAGTCCGACGAGTCCCGGACCATTCCCCTGCACTACCTGCCGGAGTACATGAGCGCCACCAACCCGGATACGCAGCTGACGGTCAAATACGGCATCGATGTCGCGATCGGCGACAACCCATCACGGATGTACCTTTTCGACACCGGCGCTCCCGGCTTCTTCGCGGGCTACGACAGCACCGTTTGGCGCAACGTCCCGCTCGGAACCCAACCGGTCTACACCGCCTACGGGGACGGCACTACATTCGATTCGGTCGTCACCGACGCGGTCGTGACGCTCGGAACGGGCCCGCACACGGTCTCCACCGCCCAACCGATCCAGGTTGGGGCGATCGTCGCCGGCTTCGGTACTCAGGCTCAGGGCTACCCGCCACTCGACTTCACCGATCCCCACGTCCCGCCGTGGCTGAGCCGCTACTACGGCGACTTCGGCGCCGACCTCCAGATCATGACCGTCAACGGCCAGCCCACCCTGGCCTCGCCACTGTTCCAGCTGCCCGGCAATCTGTCCTCCGGTTTCGTTGCCCAGCTCGGCCCGATCGGCGTGCAGCCTCAGCTGACCGTCGGCGTAACCGACGCCCTGCGGGACCAGTTTCCTTACGCGATACCGTTCACCGCTGCCGGGCCGCTGTTTCCGGTCTCGGGATATCCCAGCGCGAACCAATTCGTCTTCACCGGGCAGTACTCGGTCAGCCAGCCCGGTGAGCCGACCATTGCTCTGGGGACCTACGACTTCCCGGGCTGCTCGCAACAGTGTCTGCCGACGCTGATCGACAGCGGTCAACAACTGGGAGCGATCAACCTACCCGGCGTCATACCGCCCTACCCGTATGCCGACGGTCCCGTTCTGCAGGCGGGTTCGATCTTCTCCGCGACCTTCCCGACCACCGAGGGCCGCCCAGCGCTGACGTGGTCGTTGATCGCCGGCATTGACATCCCGGTCAATGTGGTTGCGTACTCAGGCAGCCCCACAGATCCCGCGTCCGGGCAATGGGCAAGTCCCGGAACGACGCTGTACAACGACTTCGACGTGATGTTCGACGTGGCGAACCAGGTGATCTGGCTGCGACCGACTGATGCGCAGGCCAACGTCGTGTTGCGGTCGGTTACCACGGCCGGCGCGCAGTCTTACGCCCAGAACGCCGAACTGGGGGGTAGCTACCTCACCGGCGGATCTGATTTCATCATCGGGGGAGCCACCAGCCTTCTCAGAGACACGCTCATCGACACCGGAGACGGCGATGTGACCTTCTTCGGGACCGTCGATGGAGCAGTGGCACTGACGGTGAACTCCGGCGGAACAGCGACGTTCACCCGCGAGGTGGGATCGCTCAACCCGCTCAGGTCAGTCACGACCGATCGGGCCGGTAACACCGTGACGAATCAAGGCTGGACCCTGGGAGAGCAGGACTACCGCGACGACCTCTCCGTCAACGGCAATTACTATTCCGGCGGAAACTTTTCCGTTGGCGGATCAACGACTCTTGCCGGGCCGGTGAATCTGACGGCCACCGGCACTGTGAGCTTCGCCGGCACCGTGGATTCGTTGTCCGATAAGGGGTTTACGCTCGCCCTGACGGCGTCGGGCCCGATGACATTCGGGAGTTCCGTCGGCGCCGATAACCCACTGGGTGGACTCAGCCTCACCAGCGGGGCCGTTGGGGTTCAGGCCGTGACGGCGACCGCCGCCAACCCGGTCAATCTCAACGGTGCGCTCGGATACTCGACAAACTCGACTGGGGACGCGATTGGGCTGGAGATCACCGGTGTGACGGCCGCTTTCACCGGCGGCGGGGTGATCCAACAGTTCGCCGGAGGCGGCGTCTTCATCGGTGATTCCGCGAGTTCGCAACTGAGCGGATTCACGATCGTCGGGAACGGAACTGCCGATACTCTGGGCGGCGTCACGGCCGTATCGGTTGCCGACCTACAGGTGACCGATTGTGCGATCACCGCTAACTACGGCCCGGGTGTCACTGTCGCCGGGCCGACCTCGCTCGGGAACGCCGTTGTGTCCAACTCGATCTATGACAACACCGGCGCGGCCATCTTGCTGCTCGACGGTGCCAATGGTGGCCAGGCGGCCCCGCAGGACCTCACCGCCCAGCAGTTTGATCCGCAGACGGCGGTCGTGAGCGGCACCGTGGCCCCAGCGGGGGGCTACACCGGGGAGTTCCTCGTGCAGGTCTTCGGCAACCTCGGCGGCACCGTCCCAGGCCAGTTCCTCATCGGGGAGACGGTGACAACGGGTGGCGTGTTCACTGTCAACGTTCCACTGGGCACCGGATTGCCCGACTTCGATTTCACCAGCTTCGCGGCCACGGCCACGCCCGTCAGCGGACCATCGAATACCTCGCCGTTCTCGATTCCCGTACCGCTCCTATAGTGCCGGGGATCCCGCGAGCCTCCCGGACATGTAACGCTGGTCCCAGCACTCAGGACTGCGCCGCCAGGATGGCGCGGACCTTCTCGGTGTCGCGCCCCATCGCGTTGATCAGGTCGTCTACCGAACCGAATTTCCGCTGCCCGCGGATGCGCGCCACGAAATCGACTGCCACGTGCTGTCCGTACAGGTCGGCGTCAGCGTCTAGGACATAGGCCTCGACGGTGCGGGTGCGCCCGGAAAAGGTCGGGTTGGTGCCCACCGAGACCGCCGCCGGGTAGCGCTGACCGGTCGTCATCGGATTCGGCCCCGGCCCGGGACCGAGCAGCGTGAACCACGCCGCGTAGACCCCGTCGGCCGGGATCGCGGCGTACATCGGCGGGGGGA
>JAHBAP020000030.1 GCA_018500005.2 Mycobacterium sp.
ACCTGGAAGGTGTTGTCCCAAGTCAATGCCGCGGTGACCGACTCCAGGATGCCGGCGTGGGTGGTGAGGAAGCCCTGGGAGTTGAGATTCAGCGATGCGCCGTCGACGAGGTCTGCCGACACCGTCGTCGCCACCGGATTCTCGTAGCCCACACCCAGCTTGAACAGCGACCACCCGCCGACGATCCAGACCGATTCAGGAATCCAGATGCCATAGGAGACGTTGACGTACGGGGTCAGCGTCGTGGTGACGGAAACGCCGCTGACACTGGCGAAATCGCTGTAATTGAGGTCCGGGTAGTAGTTGAACCCAAGTGACACGGTCTTCGGCTGGGACTGGGTGTTGTAGGTGACCAGCACGCCGGGAACGAGGTAGGCGTGGGCGTTCAGTTGGTCCGGACAGGTGCCGCCGCCGTTGCAGAGGATTTGAGCGGACAGCGCCCCGTCCACACCGACACCGAGGCCCAACCTGTCGAATCCGAGCGGTCCCGGGATCGAGTACTGGTAGTCGAAGAGGTTCTCCGTCGGCGTACTGATGGTGCCGCCTTCGCCCAGGTTGAGAGTCAGTGCCGGGCCGGTCTCAACCGCGGTGAGCGCGGCGAACGACCATTTGCCCGGGCTCAGTTTGTCCCAGACGCTGGCCGGCACGAAGGCGTAACCGTAGAGGACGGTGTTGACGTCGTAGCGCAGCTCAACGTTGGGATTGGCCTCGGCATTGGGCAGCGTCGTCGAGTACAGGGACGTCGGGATGTACGACGCGATCGGAACGAAATTGCCGTTACAGCTGTTGTTCGCCACGCACGGGGGCTGCAGCCCGATCTTGGAGAACAGCGGATCGTCGGGACCGCCGACGTTACCCGGCGCCCCCCAGGTGGGAGAGGTCTGACCCGCGGCCGTGACGCCGAAGTTCACGGCCGATTGCAGGACACCGGGTTGATTGAGATCCGGCGTCGGCGAGACGCATCCGCTTGGGGCACAGACGATTGCGGTCCAGTCGGCCTGGCCTGTCGCACCGGAGATCAGGCCGGACCATTGTTGCACCGATCCGTCGCCCAGACCCACGACGACGCCGTCCTGGGCTCCGACGTTGCCCTGCGCATCGGCGACGTTTTGGGCAGCGGGGATCATCGTGGCGATGGCGGCTCCCCAACTGTTGTCGTGCAATTCGGTCCAGACCGGGTTGCCCGGCTGATAAGGCTCGGGCCAATCCCGTTCCGACCACAGCTGCACCGAGCCACCGCCAAGGCCGACGATGAGACCGGAGCCGAGAGACGCGGAACTGTAGGTGGTCATGGTGGTCACCGGTGCACCCCAGCCGCTGTCGTGCAGTTCGCGCCAGTAATTGGCCCAGTCGGCATTGCCAATGTAGAGCTCGACGGCTCCCGTGCCACCCAAGCCAACGGCCAACGTCCTCCCCCAGTCCCCGGACGCCTCGAAGGGGACCATGGTGGTCACCGGCTGTCCCCAGCCCGCGCCGTGGAGTTCCACCATTCCGGCCTGTTCGCCGACGGTGCCGTTCCAGTACTGGACCGACCCGTCGCTATAGCCGATTGCTACTCCGTCGACGCTCCGGCCATTTGCCCGGAAGGCTGTCATCGAGGTCACGAAGGGCTGCGACTTGGTCCGGCTCTCCAACTCGGTCCATCCCCGGGTGGGATCCCAGAACTCCAGCGATGTCGCTGGGGCGACGCTCCCGATGATCGGCGCGTCCATCGCGACGACCAGGCCATCATCCGCCGTCGTGGCTCCCTTGTGCACGACGATGGAGACCACCGACTGTCCGCGATCGATAGGCGCCTGAAGTTCGGTCCAGTTGTTCTTCCAGGTCCCCGGATCCGTGCTCGTGCCCGGGCCGTCCCACATCTGCACCGATCCGTTCTTCATACCCATCACGACCCCGTCGCCGTAGGCGACCATCGCGGTGACGTCGTTCCGTGACGTCGGCCAGTCACTGCTGTGCAGTTCGACCCAGCCGTCGGTCTCCGACCACTGCTCCACCGCTCCATCGGCGAGCCCGATGATGAAACCGGGCGCGACCGCATCGATCGACGGCTGGGTGAATGTCACTTCGGTGCCGAGTGAACCGACGGTCTGCGAGACGCTGACTTCATAGGTGCCGATACCGCCGTTGGAACCTCCGCTACCAGGAACGGCCTTGACGCAGTTTCCGGAACCGTCCTTCTCGGCGCACCGCGGGGTCTGCTCGATGTACTTGGTGATCGTGGTTCCCGGGGCAACGCCGGCGCCGGTGATCTGCTGACCGACCACGACGCTGCCACCGGCGCCCAGTGCGGTCACCGTCAAGGTGGTGCCCGCGATACTGCCGACGAAGCTGCTGGCCAGGGTATTGCCCTGCGCGTCCTGCAACGGCCGGTCGTACTCGACGATTTGGGTGATCTCGGCTTCCACACCGGGTGCCCGAAGCACCTGTTTGACGCCGTCGGTCCACAGTTCCACCGACCCGTCCTGTCGGCCGATGACGAAAGACTGTCCCAGTGGCAGCGACACCGTGACCGGGCTCTGGGCCACGTCGGCATTGACCGCGGCCGCCGTGACCGCCGGGGTGGCGACGGTGCCAGAGGCCGGCGCACTGCTGGTGGTCGGTGCCGCCGGGTAGTCGAATGCGTAGAGACCGTCCTGCTCATAACTGACCGGGCTATAGGTACTGCTGAACAGAGCGGCCTGGGCGACGTCGAACTCGATTACGCGAGCGGACTCCCAGCCAGCCCCGATGTTGTTGCTCGTGCGGAAGTTCTCAAACATCTGCTGGTACTCGCGCCCCAGCATGTCCCAGGTATCGACCGAATCGGGGTGCACGGCCGGGTCGCCGCTGAGCCGGCCGGTGAACTCGTACTGACCGAGGGCGTTCGTGGTCAGCGAAACCTTCGACAGCAGAACAGCATTCGCGGCACCGTCCGCGGCTGTGTAGATAACGCCCAGATCGACCCCGCCACCGTTGTAGCCGGCCTTGGTCTGAAAGTCCCGCCACGTCTGCGCCGCCTGGTCGAGGCTAAACTGACCGATGTTGCCGGTCGAGTCCATCCACATCAGCTGGGTGCCGGGCGCGACGTCGGTGAGCGTGACCGTTCCGGAATACCGGTTGGCCACCAGGGCTGATTTCCAGACCGCGATGTGGGCCGACGCCTCGGGCAGGTACACCGACACGTCGGCGGGGGTCTCGTTCGCCTGCTGACTTTGGAAGGGCGTGGTCGGTGCCGGGGCGCCGACCTCGATGGACACCTCGCGCGCGCCGTTGTCGAAGGGAGTGAACAAATTGAGGTTCCGTCGGGCCGGGGCGACTTTCACGGTGAATACGTCGGCGCCTGCGTAGTCGGCGCCGGGGATGTAGGTGTAATTCCCGGACGTGCCGACTGTGACGGTTCCGAGGGTGGGGCCGCTGGCCAGGCTGTAGGTCAGGCTCTGGCCGTCGACGTCGATCCCGCCGATTCGCCCCGAGATCGTTCCCGACCCGGTCCGGCTGACGCTGGGCGTGCTCGGGGTGATCTCCGGTGCCTGGCTGAAGAGGTTCCTGCGCACCAGCAGCAGCGCACCTTGAAGGAAGTCGGTGAGCCTGCTGCCCGGCAGATCGATCAGCAGGTTCGTCAGCCGGTTGAAGACCCGCGCCTCGATGCTGTTGACCAGATCGCGGTAGGCCGACACCGCCCTGGTGAAGATCGGCGGGCCATCTGTCGCAATGCTGAGGCTAGAAGTGCCCAGGCTGGCGGCGACGGTTCCTGCCGCAACGCTGACATCCGAGTTGACGCGCGGCGCGATGGCGGCCGCCGTTGCGGGCGCGGTGGCGGGTCGCCGCAGGGCCGGGATGAATGACCGATCCGGTGTCGTGGACGCGGGCCGCGGCGCAGCGGTAGCGGGCTCGGGCTTACCGGCGGCCGGCTTGGCGACGGTGGCAGTCGTGCGCCGTGGCGTGCTCCCGCTAGCCCGTTTGGCTGAAGCCGCTGGGGCCGCCGAGCCGGCTGAATTGTGCCGGACGGCAGGCACTCGC
>JAHBAP020000535.1 GCA_018500005.2 Mycobacterium sp.
CGGCCTGGGAGCGCATGGACGAGGCCGGTTTGGCGGCGGCGAACAGACCCGGTTCGGCGCGCCTGGATTCGGAGGCTGAACGTGAGCGGCCCTCAGACGAGGATCCGGAGTCGCGGTCCGCGGTCGCGATCGCCGTTCCGTTGGCCACGGCGACCCCAATGCCGAGCGCGACCGCTATTCCGCCTACGCGGCCGATGAACAACCCTGCGCCCAAATCTGTGTCCCCTTTGGCTGGTTTCTGATGCTAAGAGTGGGGGAGCCGCCGCGACGGCAAGATCCAAAATATTCAGTGGATACGTCTGTTTCGTACCGGTCGGTCGCGACTGGGTTCGATATCAGTTACGGGCACGACTAGAATCGGTGACGCGTCGACCGCGTGCGGGAGAGTTCCGTGGCATCCAGCCTCGGACGCCGAAGGAGCAACACCTCTCCGTCAATCTCTCAGGCCCCCGGACCGTGTGCGGAACCGATGCCTCTGGAAGGCGGTGGCTTACTGGCCGCCCGCCCATGGGGAAAGGCGCCGGCAGCACCTGCCGTGCTGAATCTCTCAGGCACCGACGACAGAGGGAGAGGACGTCCGGCTAGATACGTCCGCCCCGAGGAGTGCCCGAAGTGACTGACCCCACGTCTTTTGCCGCCCGCCACATCGGCCCGAACTCCGACGATCTGGACAGCATGCTGGGCGTCATCGGGGTGGCCTCCCTCGACGAGTTGGCCGCCAAGGCATTGCCGGCCGGAATCCTCGACGCGCTCAACGGCGAGGGCATCGCTCCGGGCCTGGAGACGCTGGCCGCCCCGGTCGGTGAACACCAGGCGCTGGCCGAACTGCGAGCCATGGCAGACGCCAACACCGTTGCGGTGTCGATGATCGGCCAGGGCTACTACGACACGCTGACCCCGCCGGTGCTGCTGCGCAACATCATGGAGAACCCGGCCTGGTACACCGCCTACACCCCCTACCAGCCTGAGATCAGCCAGGGCAGGCTCGAAGCGCTGCTCAACTTCCAGACCATGATCGCCGATCTGACCGGTCTGGACATTGCCAACGCCTCGATGCTGGACGAGGCCACCGCGGCTGCCGAGGCGATGACGCTCATGCACCGCGCCACCCGCGGCTCATCGCACCGGTTGGCAGTGGACTGCGACGTATTCCCGGCCACCGCCGCCATCTTGGCCACCCGCGCCGAACCCCTGGGCATCGAACTGGTCACCGCCGATCTACGCAACGGCCTGCCCGACGGCGAGTTCTTCGGCGTCATCGCCCAGACGCCGGGGGCCAGTGGCCGGGTCACCGACTGGTCCAAACTCGTCGAGCAGGCCCACGAACGTGGCGCCCTGGTGGCGCTGGGTGCCGACCTGCTGGCCGCCACCCTGATCGCCCCGCCCGGGGAGGTGGGTGCCGACGTTGCGTTCGGTACCGCACAACGTTTCGGCGTGCCAATGGGATTCGGCGGCCCCCATGCCGGATATCTCGCCGTCCACACCACCCACGCCCGCCAACTTCCGGGACGTCTGGTCGGAGTGTCCGTGGATAGCGATGGTGCCGCGGCCTACCGCCTGTCGCTGCAGACCCGCGAACAGCACATCCGGCGGGACAAGGCCACCTCGAACATTTGCACCGCCCAGGTGCTGCTGGCCGTGATGGCCGCCATGTACGCGAGCTATCACGGCCCGGATGGGCTCACCGCCATCGCCGGCCGTGTTCACGGGCATGCCCGAAAACTGGCCGCCGGACTGAGTGCGGCCGGCGTCGATGTGGTGCACGACACATTCTTCGACACCGTTCTGACCCATGTCCCGGGTAAAGCCGTCGAGATCCAGGATTCGGCCCGCAAGCGGGGCATCAATATCTGGCGCCTGGATGCCGATCACATCTCGGTGTCCTGTGACGAGGCCACCACCGATGAGCACGTCGCGCTCGTCTTGGAGGCGTTCGGAGCGAAGCCGAACGGCGACTACACCGGACCTGAACTGGAAAGGCGTGCAACCGAATTCCTCACCCACCCGGCCTTCCACGCCTATCGCACCGAAACCGCGATGATGCGCTACCTGCGCATGCTGGCAGACAAGGATCTGGCCCTGGACCGGACCATGATCCCGCTGGGCTCGTGCACCATGAAACTCAACGCGGCCGCTGAGATGGAGGCGGTCACCTGGCCGGAGTTCAGCCGGCAGCACCCGTTCGCCCCGGCCGATGACGCCGCAGGTCTGCGACGGTTGATTGCCGACCTGCATCAGTGGCTGACCGGTATCACCGGCTATGACGCGATCTCGCTGCAGCCCAACGCCGGTTCCCAGGGCGAATACGCCGGACTGCTGGCGATCCACGCCTACCACGCCGAACGGGGCGAGTCGCACCGCGACGTCTGTCTGATCCCGTCCAGCGCGCACGGCACCAATGCAGCTTCGGCCGCGATGGTCGGGATGCGCGTGGTGGTGGTCGGCTGCCGGGAGAACGGCGATGTCGACCTCGACGATCTGCGAGCCAAGGTAGCCGAGCACGCCGACTCGCTCGCCGCCCTGATGATCACCTATCCGTCCACCCACGGTGTCTACGAGCATGACATCGCCGAGATCTGTGCCGCGGTGCATGACGCCGGCGGTCAGGTCTACGTCGACGGAGCCAACCTCAACGCACTGGTCGGATTGGCCCGGCCCGGCAAGTTCGGCGGCGATGTCAGCCACCTGAACCTGCACAAGACGTTCTGCATTCCGCACGGCGGGGGTGGCCCCGGAGTCGGGCCGGTCGCGGTCCGCGCCCACCTGGCGCCGCACCTGCCGGGCCACCCGTTCGCGCCGGAACTGCCCAAGGGCGCGCCGGTATCGGCGGCCCCGTACGGATCCGCGTCGATCCTGCCGATCACCTGGGCCTACATTCGGATGATGGGGGCGTCCGGACTGCGTAAGGCCTCGCTGGCGGCCATCGCGTCGGCGAACTACGTCGCCCGCCGACTCGACGAGTACTACCCGGTGCTCTACACCGGCGAGAACGGTATGGTCGCCCACGAGTGCATCTTGGATCTGCGGCCGATCACCAAGGCTACCGGTGTCACCGTCGACGATGTGGCAAAGCGCTTGGCGGACTACGGCTTCCACGCTCCGACCATGAGCTTCCCGGTGGCCGGCACGCTCATGGTGGAGCCTACCGAGAGCGAGAGCCTGGCCGAGGTGGACGCCTTCTGCGAGGCGATGATCGCGATCCGGGCCGAGATCGATAACGTCGGGTCGGGGAAGTGGCCGGCTGACGACAACCCGTTGCGCAACGCCCCGCACACCGCCGAGTGTCTGCTCACCGAGAAGTGGGATCACCCCTACACCCGCGAGCAGGCCGCCTATCCGTTGGGCAAGAGCTTCCGTCCCAAGGTGTGGCCCCCGGTACGCCGTATCGACGGTGCCTACGGCGACCGCAACCTGGTGTGCTCCTGCCCGTCGGTCGAAGCCTTCGCTCACAGCTGATGACCATGCTTCCGGAGTCTGTTCGGCAGTGGCGGGACGGGGGGCGGGTGCTGTCCACGCCAGCCGGGGCGGGGGTCGTCCGCCCTGCGCCCGGGGACGGGCCCCCGGCGCTCTTACTGCACGGGTTTCCCTCCCGCTCTTACGA
>JAHBAP020000096.1 GCA_018500005.2 Mycobacterium sp.
CCGGAGTGGAAGCTGCCCACCATCGAGGAACTCAAGAAGAACAAGAGCGTGCGAGCCTGGCGGTTGCCGATGGGCTTCACCGCGTGGCCGCCGTGGCGTCCCGGTGTGCTTTTCACCGGCGACTCACTGGGTGCCGGAAAGCCGGCTTCCGGAGCGGGGATCTCCAAGGCGCTGGAGTCCGGCCTGGCCGCCGGCGAGTGCGCGATGGCAGCGCTGGAGAACGGTGGGCCCGACGACTTCACCAACTACGCCCAGCGGATGGAGGCGGCCTGGGGTAGGGAGTACCGGCGGGGCCGCTATTTCCACAAGTTGCTCGGCTACCCGAAGGTGGCCAATGCAGGCATCAAGTTGATCGACGACGCCCGATTCCGGGACGTGCTGTTGAAGTCGATGTACAAGAGAGCCCAGGGGCCGCTGCACAAGTTCTAAGAGGAGAGCCGGATGGTCAACGCCCCGAACGCTATTCAAGGCGTGATCGTTGCGGCGCTGATTGCGGTCGTACCGGTGCTGAGCGCGAGTCCGGCCGCTGCAGAGGACATCACCGGGTTCACTTCTCCGTCGGGCAACATCGGCTGCATGCTGGATTCCTCCTACGTCCGGTGCGATATCCAGCAACGCGACTGGTCACCACCGCCGCGACCTGCGGACTGCCCGAGTTTCACCGGATACGGTCAGGGCATCGCGCTCAGCGTCGGCCAGCGCCCCCAGTTCGTCTGCGCCGGCGACACCGCCTACAGCAACAGCGCCGCACTCGGCTACGGCGACTCGATCTCCGCAGGGGCATTGAGTTGTGCCAGCGCTGAATCCGGCATCACATGCCGCGACAACCGATCCGGGCACGGTTTCATGATCTCGCGCCAGGCCTACCAGTTGTTCTGACCCGGCCCAGACCGTCAGGGGCGACCGCGCCGGGTCCGATCCGGCTTGCGGGCCACCTTCCCCGAGGCGACGCGGGCGGCCTGCTTGGCCAAGGCCTTCTCCCGGGCGGTGCGTTTCGGTGCCGGCTGCGTCTGCCCCCGCGACGAGCCGGGTTTGCGGCCCCGCACGATCCCGATGAACTCCTCCATCATCGCCGACTGCGGACCTTCCAGGAAGGCGAGTGCTACGGCGCAGCTAGGCGCGTCGGCAATCGGACGATAGGTGAGATCCCTACGGTGATACAGCCGCGCCAACGATTGCGGCACGATCAGCACGCCCGACCCTGCGGCGACGAGTTCCGTTGCAGCCAGGGTGGTGTCTGGCCGGTGGTCGATCGGGGTGCCGGGAGCGCCGACCCAGCCGACGACGTCGTCGAGGGGCAGCAGCGTCGGCTCGCCATCGAGGTCCGCGGAGACGATCTCGTCGGCGGCGCACAGATGGTGATCGGTCGGCGCCACAACCACCGTCGCTTCCTCGTAGAGCGGGATGACCGCCAAGGCGGAGGTGTCTGCCGGCAGCCGGAGCAATGCCACTTCGATGCGGCCGGCCCGCACTTCCTCAGCCGCCTCAGCCGCCGGAACGAGGTGCAGCCTCAGCGGAACCTCTGGGTGGCGATCCGCCCAGGTTCGCGCCCACTTCGCGGGGGTGCCACCAGGGACATACCCGAGGGTGAGCGATGACCGGACCACCGAATCAGGCTACCGATAGACCCCGTCGATAAGCTCAAGCCATGAGCAGGCCCAACGCCCAATCCATGAAGCCCGCCACGGCGGCCAAGAAGCTGGACGTGTATCTGCCCGCAACCCCTGCGGAATTCCAGGAGAGCGCGATCACCCGCGACGAGTTGGCCGCTCTGCAGGCGGACCCGCCGCAGTGGCTCACCGATCTCCGCAAGAACGGGCCGCACCCGAAGAACCTTGTCGCCGCCAAGCTGGGGGTTTCGATCTCGGGCCTGGCCCGCGGCGGTATCACCGAAGCGCTGACCTCCGTGCAGATCGACGCGCTACTGGCCGACAAGCCGGACTGGCTGGTCGCCGAGCGGGCCAACTACCAGGACGTGCTGGCCGAGCAGCGACGCCTGAAGGCGCTGCAGGCGAAGCAGCCCTAAACACATCAACGCGGAGGTGCTTCGTCGCGGCGGTCCTGTGCTACCTGTCTACCGCCTAGCCGGAAAACAAAACAGGCCAGGGGATTTCCCTGGCCTGCCTCTTGAACAAATTGCTCACAACATGCAGCTGACGCAGCCCTCTACCTCAGTGCCCTCCAACGCCATCTGGCGTAGCCGGATGTAGTACAGGGTCTTGATTCCCTTGCGCCAGGCATAGATCTGCGCTTTGTTGACGTCGCGCGTGGTCGCCGTGTCCTTGAAGAACAGCGTCAGCGAAAGCCCTTGGTCCACATGCTGAGTGGCCGCAGCATACGTGTCGATGATCTTCTCGTACCCGATCTCGTACGCATCCTGGTAGTACTCCAGGTTGTCGTTCGTCAAGTAGGGCGCCGGGTAGTAGACGCGGCCGATCTTGCCTTCCTTGCGGATCTCGATCTTGCTTGCCACCGGATGGATGGAACTCGTCGAGTGGTTGATGTAGGAAATCGAGCCGGTCGGCGGGACGGCCTGCAGGTTCTGGTTGTAGATGCCGTGCTGCTGAACAGATTCCTTCAGCCGGCCCCAATCCTCTTGGGTGGGAATGCGAATGCCGGCATCGGCGAACAGCTGACGAACCTTGTCCGTCTTCGGCTCCCAAAGCTGCTCGGTGTACTTGTCGAAGAACTCGCCGCTGGCGTACTTGGACTTCTCGAAGCCTTTGAAGGTCCGCCCGCGCTCGATCGCGATCTTGTTCGACGCGCGCAATGCATGGTACAGCACCTGTCTCTTATACACATCT
>JAHBAP020000121.1 GCA_018500005.2 Mycobacterium sp.
CTCGTGGGCTCGGAGATGTGTATAAGAGACAGAACAACAGCCATCCAAAACGATCACCAGCTCCGAATCGCACACGGATTCACGCCCGGCGTGAATGCACTGCAACGAAACTGAGTTGGAAGGATGAGCATGAAGAACAAGATCGCCCTGTCGGCGGCCGCAATGAGCCTTGCGTTGATCGTCGCCCCGAGCGCCGCAGCCGATAACCATCTGGTGGGCCCGGGCTGCACCACTTACGCCCAACAGGTTCCGACGGGTCCGGGCTCGGTCGGCGAACTGGCCAAGGTCCCGGTTGCGGTCGCCGCGGCGAACAGCCCCGCACTCACCACGCTGGCGGCCGCGCTGTCCGGCAAGCTCAATCCGCAGGTGAACCTTGTCGACACTCTGAACAGCGGCCAGTTCACGGTGTTCGCGCCCACCAATGAGGCGTTCGCCAAGATCGACGCGGCCACCATCGAGAAGCTCAAGACCGACGCCGGCCTGCTGACGTCGATCCTGACTTACCACGTGGTCCCCGGTCAGGCTGGTCCCGACCAGGTCGTCGGCACCCACAAGACCGTGCAGGGCGCCGATCTCACCGTCAGCGGCAGCGGGGACCACCTGATGGTCAACAACGCAAATGTGGTGTGCGGCGGAATCCAGACCACCAACGCGACCGTGTATCTGATCGATTCGGTGCTGCTGCCTCCCGCGTAGCCGCACCCGGCCCGCCGCGTTTCGGGCAGCATGTGGGTCATGCCGAGCGTGTTGTGGTTTCGCCGCGATCTACGTCTGTATGACCTGCCCGCGCTGCTCGACGCGGCGGCCGGCGGTTCCGGAGTGCTGGCCTGCTTCGTCCTGGACCCGCGCCTGGTGGCTTCCAGCGGTCCGCGGCGGATGCAGTTCCTCGGCGACTCGCTGCGCGAGATCAACGCCGCTCTGGACGGCCGATTGCTGATCACCCGCGGTCTCCCGGAGCAAGTCATCCCGCAGGTCTGCGCGGCAGTCGACGCGACCTCGGTCCACATCTCCGCCGACTTCAGCCCGTTCGGGATGCGTCGCGACGCGGCGGTTACCGAATCCCTCTCGGCGGCGGGGATTCCGCTCGCCGCAACGGGCTCGCCCTACCTGGTGTCACCCGGACGGGTCACCAAGGATGACGGCAGTCCGTACAAGGTGTTCACCCCGTTTTTCCGGCGGTGGCGCGAGGTCGGCTGGCGCGGTCCGGCACAGTCCGGCGCGGGCGACGTCGACTGGATCGGCCCGCACGGTGTTGCGGGGCTTCCCGAATCGGCCGATCCGCCGGATCCTGCTGTGGCACTGGACATTCCGGCCGGGGAGGCAGCTGCCCGGTCCCGCTGGACGGAGTTCCGGGCAAATGGGCTGAGTAGCTACGCCACCGATCGGGACCGCCCGGACAAGCCGGGCACCAGCAGGATGTCGGCGCACCTGAAGTTCGGCACCATCCACCCGCGAACCCTGGTGTCCGACCTCGACCCACAGCAGTCCGGGGACTCGGCTTACCTGCGGGAGTTGGCGTTCCGGGACTTCTACGCCGCGGTACTGCACCAGTGGCCGACCAGCGCCTGGCGCAACTGGAATCCGGCCTTCGACGCGATCGACGTCGACACCGGCCCCGACGCGCAGGCCGCGTTCGACGCCTGGAAGCGGGGCCGCACCGGCTACCCGGTCGTCGATGCCGGGATGCGCCAACTGCTGGAGACCGGCTTCATGCACAACAGGGTCCGGATGATCGTGGCGTCGTTCCTGGTCAAGGATCTGCACCTGCCGTGGCAGTGGGGGGCACGCTGGTTCATGGAGCAACTGGTCGCCGGGGATCCGGCCAGCAACCAGCACGGCTGGCAGTGGTGCGCGGGCACCGGGACCGACGCCGCGCCGTACTTCCGGGTGTTCAACCCCACCGCACAGGGCGAGAAGTTCGACCCGTCAGGCGACTACGTGCGGCGCTGGGTGCCGGAGTTATCGGAAGTCACCGACGTCCACAAGCTCAAAGGCGGCCGACCCGCCGACTATCCGGAGCCGATGGTCGACCACGCCGCCGAACGCGCCGAGGCACTCCGGCGGTACGGACTTCTCGGCTGAGCGTCGTGTGCCAGAATATCGGCAGTGAAAAGGAGGAGCCGCAATGGTGAACACCGAGGTGGAGCGTTACTCGGAGGTCGATCCCGCCGAGATCCCGTCGGCGGCGTGGGGCTGGAGCAAGATCAACCACCGCACCTGGTACGGCCTGGGCATCTTCATCATCGTGTTCCTGGTGGGCATGCTGCACGGCAACCACATCGGCCACGTCGAGGACATCTGGCTGATCGGAATGGCCTTGGCCGTCGCCTTCTGGATCATCCGCGACGTGATCATGCGCCGGCGCGGGCTGCTGCGCTAACTACTGCGCTGACTTCTAGCCCTCTGCGGCCAATTGGCCGCATGCGGCTGCGATCTCCCGGCCACGGGTATCACGCACCGTGCAGGAGACCCCTTGGGCGCGCACCCGGCGGACGAACTCTCGCTCGACCGGCTTGGGACTGGCATCCCACTTGCTGCCCGGCGTGGGGTTCAACGGGATGAGATTGACGTGTGCCAGCGGACCGAGCGCTTTGTGCAGCTTTTTTCCCAGCAGATCCGCCCGCCAGGGCTGATCGTTGACGTCGCGGATCAACGCGTATTCGATGGACACCCGCCGTCCGGTCAGTTCGCCGTAGTAGCGCGCGGCATCGAGCACCTCGCTGACCTTCCACCGGTTGTTGACCGGCACCAGGGTGTCTCGCAGTTCGTCGTCGGGAGTATGCAGCGACAGCGCCAGGGTGACCCCGAGACGCTCGTCTGCCAGTTTGCGAATGGCCGGGGCCAGGCCCACCGTGGACACCGTCACCGATCGCGCCGAGATGCCGAACCCCTCCGGAGGTGCGGCGGTGATCCGATTTACGGCGGCCACGACCCTGGCGTAGTTGGCCAGCGGCTCCCCCATCCCCATGAAGACCACGTTGGAGAGTCGATCCTCGCCCAGTGCGACGGCGGCCGCGCGCACCTGTTCGAGGATCTCGGCCGTACTGAGGTTCCGGGTGAGCCCGCCCTGGCCGGTGGCGCAAAACGGACAGGCCATCCCGCACCCCGCCTGGGAGGAGATGCAGACGGTGTTGCGATTCGGGTAGCGCATGAGGACCGATTCGAAGGTCGCCCCGTCGTGGCCGCGCCATAAGGTCTTCCGGGTGTCTCCGTTGTCGCATTCGACTTCCCTGATCACCGACAGCAGTGGCGGGAACAGGGCGTCGGCCACCGCCTCCCGAACTGCGGCGGGCAGGTCGGTCATCTGCGCCGGATCGGCGACGAGTCGCCCGTAGTACTGTGCGGCGACTTGTTTGGCGCGAAACGCCGGCAGACCCAACCCGGTGATGGCGGCGACGCGTTCGGCGGCGTCGAGGTCGGCGAAGTGACGTGGCGGCAGGCCGCGACGCGGCGCGTCGAAAACCAGTTCCTGGGGCACCTCTTCAGTATCCGGTTCAGGCCAGCAGCGTCAGGACGATCCAGCCGGCGACCGCCGCCGGCAGCATCGCGTCGATTCGATCCATCATCCCGCCGTGGCCCGGCAGCAGCGTGCCCATGTCCTTGATGCCCAGATCGCGCTTGACCTGCGATTCGACCAGATCACCGAGCACACCGGTGATCACCAGCATCAATCCCAGCGGCAACCCGACCCACGCCGGCTTGTGCAGAAGGAAGATCACCGACAGCACGGCCACCGTGATGCCGAACAAAAGGGAACCGCCCAAGCCCTCCCAGGATTTCTTGGGGCTGATCGCCGGCGCCATCGGATGCTTGCCGAGCAGCACTCCGGCGGTGTAACCGCCGATATCGGCGAAGACCACGGTCGCGATCACGGTGAATACCCGCGCACCGCCGTTCTCCTGGAATATCAGCAGGGAGGTGAAACTCGCGAACAACGGCACCCAGGTGGCCAGCAGGACGGTGGCGGAGATATCGCGCAGGTAGTTGACCGGCTGGACATGCAGGCCCTGGCCAACGAGTCGCCACACCATGGCGGTCACCCCCGTGCCGCCGAAAGCGCCCAGCGTGCCCCCCACCCCCCCGGGCCATGCCAGCCAGATCCTCGCCTGGCCCCCGAC
>JAHBAP020000180.1 GCA_018500005.2 Mycobacterium sp.
GAATGCCCGGATTGCTGGAGAACAAGGTCGTTGTGATCAGTGGGGTCGGTCCGGCCCTGGGCAGCACACTGGCGCGCCGGTGCGCCGAGGCCGGTGCCGATCTGGTGCTCGCCGCCCGGACCGACCCCACTGATCACAACGACCTTGTTCTCCAGCAATCCGGCCATTCGGCTATCCCACCATCCTGTTCTGAATCTGTTTCTGGCGCAGTGCGATCCGCGCCCGCCAGTCGGCAGCGGAAATGCAGTTCGTCTCGTAGTAGGGCAAATGTGCGGGAACCTCGGCGACGTCCAGTAGTTCCACGGCGGGCCCGTCGGCCTCGGACAACTCGCGGGACACCCGTTGCCAGCGGAACTGCAGGAAGCCCTTACGGTGCCCGGTGGTCTCGATCCAGTTCGTCACGCCAGGGTTCCGTTCGGAAACCACGATGCGGATTTTGCCGTCAGGATCGGACTGGGCCTGAGTGCCGTTGAGCGAGGTCTGGTGGTTGATGTAGTCCAGCGAGATGTACCACATGCTGCCCAATTGGAATCCCAGATAGGGCGCGTCGGTGACGGGCAGCGTGATCAGCAGGGCCTGGTCGGTGGCGAGGTCGAAATGCCCGGCCGACGAGTACTGGGTCGCCAGGCCGCCGGGGGTGAGTCGGGGGGCGACCATCGTGTTTACCGGAATGTTCATGTAGAACCACTGCGGGAACTGCAGCCACGTCTTGACCCGCTGGACCAGTTGTTTACCGGCGGTGGCCCACCGCTTCTCGATCAGTTCCCTGCTCAGCGGCGGCGGCGCGGTGCCTGCGGTGTCGGTGCGGGCGATCGCCACCGCTCCGCGCTGAGCGGACCAGTCGTTGTAGACCTCGCGGATCACCAACTGGGCGTTGCTTTTCGGGGTGAATCGCCATTCGAATCGGCCATCGGGGGCGATGTCGAGTCTGCGGTCGTCGAAAGCCGTTTCGCTGTCGGGAACGTTCGCGTCGGTGTATTCCCCGCCCAGCAGTTGGAAGCTCAGATCGGTGGTGGTGCCGCGGGTTCCGGTGACGACGTACTCGTTACCGGCCTGCACCCGGGTGCCGAAGTAGAGGGTGTCCGGATTGTCCAGGCCCATCTTGGTGAACGGTCCGGTGCCCGATTGCAGAAACGGGTGGTCGCGGTCGTAATCGAAGGCGATGTGGGTACATGCGGCGATGCCGCCGGCCAGATACTGCAGACCTTCCATCAGATCGGCGTCGGTCTCGATGTGCGGTGCTTCGCGGACCAGTCGTTCAGCCTCGGCGATGGCGTCAATCAGGGGCTGTGCGTACATCGTCGATGGGCCTCCCGACCGGTAGCTGATCCTGAATCTAGAACGTGTTCTAGTACTGAGTCAACCAGGGCGGTCGCCTCAGTTGACGCTGGCCATGGCGAACGGCAGCACCTCGTCGGCGCCGGCCTGCCGGAGCACCCTGGCCGCCATCGTCAACGTCCATCCGGTGTCGGTGAGGTCGTCGATCAGCAGGATCGGGCCATCCACGCCGGCGAGATCCGGCACGGCCCAGGAATCGTTGAGTGCCGCAACCCGGTAAGCCGAGTTGGCCGCGGTGACCGGTTGGCGACCGGGGCGGTAGCGCAGGGTGCCGAGGTTGGTCAGGCGCCCCAATTCGGCGAGGCCGTCGACCACCGAACCGATCAGGACCGGGTGGCTGTCGGAGTCCAGGCCCATCACGGCCACCGGTCGGTTCTCCCACTGCCAGGCGGCGAGCACGGCGACCGCGGCCTGAAGTACCTCGCCTGGGACCGGCCCGTCGGGAGCGTCGAGTAGTCGACGAAGCCGGGTCCCCCAACCGAGGTCGGTCAGTCGTCCGATGACCCGACCGGTCGCGGGTCCGTCGGTGATCCGGCCACTGAGGTCGATACCCAGTTTCGCCATCCCGGTCGGCCACTGCCGGCGGGGGCTGAGTTCAACCCCCGGGCGCTGCAGACGCTGCCGAGCGGTCTCGACCACCGACGACTCCACATGTGGGTCGTAGCGGTTGCCCGAGCAGTTGTCGCAACGGCCGCACGCGTTGCCGTGGGCCAGTTCGGGGTCGTCCAACTGCCTACGCAGGAAGGCCATCCGACACTCGGCGGTGTCCTGGTAGTCCGACATCGCCTGCTGTTCGCGGCGCCGGGCCGCATCGAGGTTGCGGTAACGCTCTTCGTCGTAGACCCAGGGTGCACCGGTGGCGATCCAGCCGCCTTTCACCCGCCGCACCGCGCCGTCGACGTCGAGGACCTTGAGCACCATCTCCAGCCGTGACCTGCCGAGGTCGACGAGTGGCTCGAGTGCCGCGGTGGATTGCGCGCGGTCGGGTTCCAGGGCTTCGATCACCCTGCGCACCAGTGCTTCTGACGGAAACGCGACCGAGGCGAAGTAGCTCCAGATGTCCTGGTCCTGGGGGCTTGGCAGCAGGATCACCTGTGCACGCTCGGTGGAACGGCCGGCACGGCCGACCTGTTGGTAGTAGGCGATCGGCGAGGGCGGTGCGCCCAGATGGATCACGAAGCCGAGGTCCGGCTTGTCAAATCCCATGCCCAGGGCCGATGTCGCCACCAGAGCCTTGACCCGGTTGCCGAGCAGGTCGGCTTCGAGTTGTTCGCGTTCCGCCGGATCAGTCGCGCCGGTGTAGGCGACGACGTCATGGCCGAGGTCCTGGAGCAGGGTGGCCAGGTCACGGGCACCGGCGACGGTGAGGGTGTAGATGATGCCTGAGCCGTCCAGTGAATTCAGTTGGGCGGCAATCCAGGCCACTCGCTCGGCGGCGCTGGCTATCTGCACCACCGACAGGTGCAACGACTCTCGGTCCAGGCCGCCGCGCAGCACCAGGGTGTCGGCTCCCCCCACGCCAAGTTGGGCGGCCACGTCTCCAACGACACGGTCGTTGGCGGTCGCCGTCGTCGCCAGAACGGGTGTGCCGGCCCCCAACTCCGCCACCAATGTGCGGATGCGCCGGTAGTCGGGTCGGAAGTCGTGGCCCCAGTCCGATACGCAGTGGGCCTCGTCGACCACCACCAGACCGGCGTCGGAGGCCAGGGCCGGCAGCACGTTATCGCGGAACTCCGGGTTGTTCAAACGTTCCGGGCTCACCAGCAGGACGTCGATGTCACCGGTTGCGACGCGGCGGTGGATGTCGTCCCACTCCGTGACGTTGCCCGAGTTGATGGTGGCCGCTCGCACTCCGGCCCTCATTGCGGCGTCGACCTGGTTGCGCATCAGCGCCAGTAGGGGCGACACGATCACCGTGGCGCCGCGGCCCTGTTCGCGCAGCAGTTTCGCGGCGATGAAGTAGACCGCCGACTTTCCCCAACCGGTGCGCTGCACCACCAGAGTTCTGCGACGCTGAACCACGAGTGCCTCGATGGCCGTCCACTGGTCGTCGCGGAGCACGGCCGCAGGCCCGGCGAGTTGCTCGAGGATCCCTTGGGCGCGCTCGCGCGTTACGGTATTAACCGGACGCCTTGTCCTGCTCGCGTTGGATCTGCTCCCGTTGGATCTCCAGGGCGATGTCGATCAACTGATCCTCCTGGCCGCCGATCAGCTTGCGCTGACCCGCCCGGTGCAGCAGTTGGTGCGCGGGTACCCCATAACGCTCGGACTGACGGATGGCGTGTTTGAGGAAGCTGGAGTAGACCCCGGAGTAACCCATGATCAGCGCGTTGCGGTCCAGCAGGCATTCCGCCGGCATCGCCTTGGCGACAACGTCTTCCGCGGCGTCGGCGATGTCGAAGAAGTCGATCCCGGTCTTGACGCCGATCTTGTCGAACACACCGATCAGCGCCTCGACCGGTGCGTTGCCGGCACCGGCGCCGAACCGGCGGCAACTGCCATCGATCTGCTTGGCTCCGGCCTGGACCGCCTCCACGGAGTTGGCAACGCCCAACCCGAGGTTCTCATGGCCGTGGAAGCCGACTTGTGCGTCCGACCCGAGTTCGGCGACCAACGCCGCCACCCGATCGGCGACGTCTTTGAGGACCAGTGCGCCGGC
>JAHBAP020000504.1 GCA_018500005.2 Mycobacterium sp.
TGGCGGGAATGATCCGCGCGGCCCGGCGGGGGACTGCAATGTGGATCTGGCCGGCCGCGGCGATCGCGGTGGTGGTGGTGACGTTCGGGCTGGGATTCCTGCTGGCGGCGTCGGTATCGGCCGCTTGACGGCTCAGCGCCAGCTTGACGGCTCAGCGCCAGGACTGTCCCCAGGTGCCGCGGAAGGCCACCTCGGTCAGCGGCGCGCGGCTTCGGGGCGTTGCGTCCCGCTCGGCGACCTCTGGGGACACCGCCGCGTAGTCGGCCAGCGAACCGACCGCGATGACCATCAGCGGTCGCACACCATCCGGAATCGCGAAGGCGGCGCGGGCGCCGTCGACGGCGAAACCCGCCATTGGATGGGCTACCAGGCCGCGGGAGGCCGCCTCGATGAGCAGATTCGCCTCCGCCGCCCCGGCGTCGACGGCGCTGTACAGGGCGGTGTTGTCGTCCTCGCCTTCGTCGGCGGCCACCAGGATCAGCGCGCCGGCCGTCTTGGCGTAGGCGTTCCCCCGGCTGAGCAGGCCGGCGAGGGTGTCATAGCTTTCATCGCCCCGGATTCCGACCACGAACCGCACCGGCTGCCGGCGGCCCCAGGTGGCGGCCCACCGCGCTGCCTCGAGCAGCGCGGCGATCTGCTCGGGGCTCACCTGCGCATCCGGATCGAAGGCGCGGGGACTCCACCGCGCGGCGATCGGCGGATGGATCGGAACGCTGGTCTGGGCGATTCGGTCGGAGGGCTGGTCGGGCATCGTTCGGACGTTACCCGCCGCCCCCTTATCCTTAAGGGCAAACCAACCCCGGAAGGGATGACAGTGGCGCTCGTCGTGCAGAAGTACGGCGGATCCTCGGTGGCCGACGCCGAGCGGATCCGTCGCGTCGCCGAGCGCATCGTGGAAACCAAGCGGCAGGGCAACGATGTGGTCGTCGTCGTCTCGGCGATGGGCGACACCACCGACGAGTTGCTCGACCTCGCCCGGGCGGTGTGCCCGTCCCCGCCGCCCCGCGAACTGGACATGCTGCTGACCGCGGGGGAGCGGATCTCCAACGCCCTGGTCGCGATGGCTATCGAATCCCTCGGCGCCAACGCCCGGTCGTTCACCGGCTCGCAGGCCGGCGTCATCACCACCGGAACCCACGGCAACGCCAAGATCATCGACGTCACCCCCGGCCGGCTGCGCGCAGCCCTCGACGAAGGACAGATCGTCCTGGTCGCCGGCTTCCAGGGCGTGAGCCAGGACAGCAAGGACGTGACCACGCTGGGCCGTGGCGGTTCGGACACCACCGCCGTTGCGCTGGCCGCCGCCCTGCACGCCGACGTCTGCGAGATCTACACCGACGTCGACGGCATCTTCACCGCCGACCCGCGCATCGTGCCCAACGCGCGGCGCCTGGACACCGTCACCTTCGAGGAGATGCTCGAGATGGCGGCCTGCGGGGCCAAGGTGCTGATGCTGCGCTGTGTGGAATACGCGCGCCGCTATCACGTACCGATTCACGTCCGGTCGTCGTACTCCGACAAGCCCGGCACCATAGTCACCGGATCTATCGAGGACATGCCCATGGAAGACGCCATCCTGACCGGAGTTGCCCACGACCGCAGCGAGTCCAAGGTCACCGTCGTCGGGGTTCCCGACGTTCCGGGCTACGCCGCCAAGGTTTTTCGCGCCGTTGCCGACGCCGACGTCAACATCGACATGGTGCTGCAGAACATCTCCAAGGTGGAGGACGGCAAGACCGACATCACCTTCACCTGCTCGCGGGACTCCGCGCCGACGGCCGTGGAGAAGCTGACCTCGCTACAGGGCGAGATCGGCTTCACCAGCGTGCTGTATGACGACCACATCGGTAAGGTCTCGCTGGTCGGCGCCGGTATGCGCAGTCACCCCGGTGTCACCGCGACGTTCTGCGAGGCACTGGCCGAGGTGGGCATCAACATCGACCTGATCTCCACCTCGGAGATCCGAATCTCGGTGCTGATCAAGGACTCTGAGCTCGACAAGGCCGTGGCCGCGTTGCACGAGGCGTTCGGCCTCGGCGGCAGCGAGGAGGCTGTGGTGTACGGCGGGACGGGCCGCTGATGGTCAGCATCGGAGTGGTCGGCGCGACCGGTCAGGTCGGCGTCGTCATGCGGAAACTGTTGGAGGAGCGGGAATTTCCGGCCTCCAGCGTCCGGTTCTTCGCGTCGTCGCGCTCGGCCGGCAAGAAGCTGAGCTTCCGTGGCCAGGAAATCGAGGTCGAGGATGCCGAGGCCGCCGACCCGACCGGCCTGGACATCGCGCTGTTCTCCGCCGGCGCCACCATGTCGCGGGTGCAGGCCCCGCGGTTCGCCGCCGCCGGAGTGACCGTTATCGACAACTCCTCGGCCTGGCGCAAGGACCCCGAGGTCCCCCTGGTGGTCAGCGAGGTCAACTTCGACCGCGACGTGCGCGGTGTGAAGCTCAAGAAGGGCATCATCGCCAATCCGAACTGCACCACCATGGTGGCGATGCCGGTGCTCAAGCCCCTGCACGACCAGGCCGGCCTGATTCGGCTGATCGCCTCGACGTATCAGGCGGTGTCGGGCAGCGGACTGGCCGGCGTCGAGGAACTCGCCAGCCAGACTCGCGCCGTCGTGGAGGGGGTTGAGGAA
>JAHBAP020000220.1 GCA_018500005.2 Mycobacterium sp.
GCCCAGGGCGTCGCTGCCGTAGCGCTGGGTCAGCACACCGCGGGAGTCCACCCCGTGGGCCAGGATGTCGGCCTTGATCTCGTCGGCGATCACCCGCCACTGCTGAGCGTAGTTTCGGGCACCCTGCAGTTCGGCGAGTTTGGCGCCGCGGTCCAGTGCCACCCAGCACATCACCTTCGAGGAAGTGAAGTGCTGCGGTTCCCCGCGCACCTCCCAGATACCGCGGTCGGGTTCGCGCCAGTGCGCGACGGCCTCATCGACCTGTTCCTTGAGGACCGGCCACAGCGCATCGGAGATGTTCTCCCGCGACTTGCAGTGCAGGTACACCGAATCGAGCATGGTGCCCCAGATATCGTGCTGGCGTTGATCGAAGGCGCCGTTGCCGATCCGCACCGGCCGGGCGCCGTCATATCCGGAGAGATGGTCGAGTTCAGCTTCGACCAGTTCACGCTCGCCGCCGACGCCGTACATCACCTGCAACGGTTTGCGCTCACCGTTGTTGGCGCCCGAGACGTCGGCGATGAAGGAGAAGAAGTCGTCGGCCTCGCGGTCCAACCCCAGGGTGTAGAGGCCCCACAGCGCGAAGGTGGAGTCGCGCACCCACGCGTAGCGGTAGTCCCAGTTACGTTCCCCGCGTGGGGTTTCCGGCAGCGAGGTGGTGCTGGCGGCCAGCAGTGCTCCGGTGGGGGAGTAGGCCAGACCCTTCAGGGTCAGCGCACTGCGCTGCAGATACACCCGCCACGGGTGGTCGGGGAAGTGGCCCACGTTGATCCACTGCCGCCACGCCTCGGCGGTCTGCCACATCTTCTGGGCGGCTTCCTCGTAGGTCTGAGGTGACGGGTGGTTCGACCAGGACAGCGCGACGAAGACGTTGTCGCCCTCCTTGAGGCGGGTGCGGGCGCGGGCCTCCCGGCCTTCCAACCCGATCCGCAGGTTGGTGGTCAACCGCATCGCCGGCTGCCCGTCGGGGTCGGTGCCGGCCCGGGCGATCACCTCGCCGTAGCCGTCGGAGGTGTACTGCCAGAGTGCGTTGATCCGGCCGTAGTCGAAGGAGGGTTCACAGTTCATCACCAGTTCGACGGTGCCGCTCACGCATCGGACGGTTCGCAGCAGGATGTGTTCGGCGTCCCAGTCCATCGGGGTGCGGCGATGGGTGCGGGACCGCGCGTCGACGTCGTGCCAGGGGCCCATCACCAGGGCGTCACGGACGATCACCCACCCGGTGGGTGTCTGCCAGGTGGTTTCCATGATCAGGCTGCCGGGCAGGTAACGACGGGCGGCCGGCACCGATACCCCGTACGGCCCCAGCCGGAAGTGCCCGGCCCCGCGGTCCAGGATCGACCCGAACACGCTCGGCGAATCCGGTCGCGGCACACACATCCATTCGACCGACCCCGCCGCGGAGATCAGGCAGGTGTTCTCGCAGTCGGAGAGAAACGCGTAGTCGGCGATCGGCGGGAACTGGCTGCGCATCGAGCCGGGGTGGCCATCGTGACTGCTGTTGACGTCCTCACCTGCTGATTGATTCTGCAGCACCATCCCGACATCATGGCCGTCGCGGCCTCCGCCGTCCACGGATCCGGTCAGATGGGGCACCGGAGATAGGGTGACGAGTGTGTCCGGGTTCCTCAGTTGGTGGGACAGCTTCGAGCTGTGGCTGTCTGGGCTGGGCTTCGTGCCGCAGACCCTCATCGTGATGCCGGTGGTGCTGGCGCTCGCCTACGGCATCGCCGTGACGATCGACGCGGTGCTCGGCGGCGGAATCCGCGCCTTGCGGGTTTTTCGTCACGGAGAGGAAAAGGACCGGTGAGCGGCATGCCGCGCTCCCGGGTGACGTTGGCGCTGGTCGCGTTGCTGGTGCTGGTCGTTCTGGTCTGGCTGCTCAACCGCTGAGACGGGTTGCGCCGGCGGCTCTCTGTTAGGCTGCGGGCCATGCGTACGGCGTGTTGTCGCTGACCCTCCCTGCCCGTTGGAGCTGGTGGTGACCATGGCATCTCGCATGTCGACCCCTCGTCTGCGGGTGTGCACCTTCCGGTAACCCGTAACGAGAAAGGACTGTCATGTCCTCCCGATCACCGCGCCGTTGGCGCACCGCCGCCGCGCTCGCCGCCACCGTCAACCTGCTGGCCGGCTGCGGCGGTGGCGCCAGTGACGTCGTCGGCGGCGGCTCCGGCGATGCCGAGACGACCCTGACACTGGTGGCCTACGCGGTGCCCGAGCCGGGCTGGAGCAAGGTCCTGCCGGCGTTCGCTGCCACCCCCGAGGGCAAGGGCGTGGAAGTGACGACGTCCTACGGGGCCTCCGGTGACCAGTCCCGCGCTGTGGTGGACGGTAAGCCCGCCGACATCGTCAACTTCTCCGTCGAGCCCGACGTCACCCGCCTGGTCAAGGCCGGCAAGGTCACCCCTGAGTGGAATGCCGACGTCACCAAGGGCATCCCGTTCGGCTCGGTGGTCTCCCTGGTGGTCCGCAAGGGCAACCCGAAGAACATCAAGGACTGGGACGACCTGCTGCAACCGGGCATCGAGGTGGTCACCCCCAGTCCGCTGAGCTCCGGTTCGGCCAAGTGGAACCTGCTGGCCCCCTACGCAGCTAAGAGCGACGGCGGCAAGAACCAGCAGGCCGGCCTGGACTGGGTGTCCAAACTGGTCGCAGAGCATGTCAAGACCCGCCCGGGCTCCGGCCGGGAGGCCACCGACGTCTTCCTGCAGGGCACCGGGGACGTGTTGATCAGTTACGAGAACGAGGCGATCAACATCGAGCGGAACGGCAAAGACGTCGAGCACGTCAACCCGCCGCAGACCTTCAAAATCGAGAACCCGGTTGCGGTCGTCTCCACCGGCACCCACGTGGACAAGGCCACCGCTCTCAAGAACTTCCTGTACACCCCAGCGGGCCAGAAGATCTGGGCGCAGGCGGGTTTCCGGCCGGTGGATCCTGCGGTGGTCGCGGATTTCGCCAAGGACTTCCCGGCGCCGCAGAAGCTGTGGACCGTCGCCGATCTGGGCGGCTGGAGCGCGATCGACACCGCCCTGTTCGACAAGGAGAACGGGGCGATCACCACGATCTACAAGAAGGCCACCGGATGACGGTTGCCCCCGATACCCGGGCGGCTCTGTCCGGCCCGCGGCGAGGATCCACCCCGGCATTGGCCGGGGCGGCCTCGTTGTGGCTGAGCGTGATCGTGCTGTTGCCGTTGGCGGCGATCGTCTGGGAATCCGGGAAGGGTGGATGGGCTGCCTTCGTCGAGGCGGTTACCTCCGATGCCGCCCTGGAGTCGTTCCGGGTGACGTTCACCGTGGCGGTCGGGGTGACGTTGGTCAATGCGGTCTTCGGGCTGCTGGTGGCCTGGGTGCTCACCCGTGACGACTTCATCGGCAAGCGGTTGGTCGACGCGGTGATCGACCTGCCCTTCGCGCTGCCTACCATCGTGGCAAGCCTGGTCATGCTGGCGCTCTACGGTCCCGGCAGCCCGGTGAAACTGCATCTGCAGCACACCAAATGGGGTGTCGGGGTGGCCCTGCTGTTCGTGACCCTGCCGTTCGTCGTGCGCACCGTGCAACCGGTGCTGCTCGAACTGGATCGCGAGACCGAAGAGGCGGCGGCGTCGCTGGGGGCTACCAATCCGGTGATCTTCACCCGGGTCATCCTGCCCGCCCTGCTGCCGGCCCTGCTCACCGGCGCGGGTCTGGCGTTCTCCCGCGCCATCGGAGAGTTCGGATCGGTGGTGTTGATCGGCGGGGCGGTACCCGGTGAGACCGAGGTGTCCTCGCAATGGATCCGGACCCTCATCGAGAACGACGACCGCACCGGTGCCGCCGCGATTTCCATTGTGCTTCTGGTCGTTTCGTTCCTGGTGCTTTTCGCGCTGAGGGTGATCGGAACGCGCGCGGCCCGACGTCAGGAGTCGGACGCGTGATCCTCTCGCCACTGGCGCGCTACCTGAGTCGCTATCTTGCGCTGGCCTACATTCTGGTGCTTGTCGTCGTTCCGGTCGGACTCATCCTGGTGCGCACCTTCGAGCCCGGGATCGGCGCATTCTTCGGCTCGATCACCACCCCGGCTGCGATCTCGGCGCTGAACCTGTCCCTGCTCGTCGTCGCGATCGTCGTTCCTCTCAACGTCGCCTTCGGCGTCCCCACGGCGCTTCTGCTGGCCCGCAAGAAGTTTCGCGGCAAGGGTGTTCTCCAGGCGATCATCGACCTGCCGTTCGCGGTTTCCCCCGTGGTGGTGGGTGTGGCCTTGATCCTTTTGTGGGGCACCGCCGGCGTCCTCGGTTTCGTCGAGAACGGCCTGGGGCTCAAGATCATCTTCGGCTTGCCCGGCATCGTGCTGGCGAGCATCTTCGTCACGGTGCCGTTCGTGATCCGGGAGGTCGAGCCGGTGCTGCACGAGCTGGGCACCGAGCAGGAAGAGGCCGCAGCGACACTGGGATCCACCTGGTGGCAGACGTTCTGGCGGATCACCCTGCCCTCGATCCGGTGGGGCTTGACCTACGGGATTGTGCTGACTGTGGCCCGCACCCTGGGCGAGTACGGGGCGGTGCTGATGGTGTCGTCCAATATGCCCGGTAAATCGCAGACCCTGACCCTGCTGGTGAGCGACCGTTACAACCGGGGTGTCGAATACGGGGCGTATGCCATCTCTACGCTGCTGATGATGGTGGCGGTACTGGTGCTGGTGGCCCAGGTTGTGCTGGAAGCCCGGAGGAGCCGTTCGTGACTGCGAAAAATGCGACTGCGAACGACGCCATCGTCGTGAGCGGAGCCAATAAGCGTTATGGCGACTTCAACGCCTTGGACAATGTCGACTTCGTCGTTCCCGACGGATCACTGACCGCGCTGCTGGGTCCCAGCGGTTCGGGCAAGTCCACCCTGCTGCGGGCAATCGCCGGTCTGGACCAGCCCGACAGTGGGTCCGTGGTGATCAACGGCCGCGACGTGACCGGTGTGCCCCCGCAACAGCGCGGCATCGGCTTCGTGTTCCAGCATTACGCGGCGTTCAAGCATCTGACGGTGCGCGATAACGTGGCTTTCGGGCTGAAGATCCGCAAGGTTCGCAAGGCCGAGATCGACGCCAAGGTCGACAACCTGCTCGAAGTGGTCGGCATGGCGGGTTTCCAGACCCGCTACCCGAGCCAGCTTTCCGGCGGCCAGCGCCAGCGGATGGCACTGGCTCGCGCTCTTGCCGTCGATCCGAAGGTGCTGCTGCTCGATGAGCCGTTCGGTGCGCTGGACGCCAAGGTGCGCGATGACCTGCGGACCTGGCTGCGGCGTCTGCACGACGAGGTTCATGTCACCACCGTCCTGGTCACCCACGACCAGGCGGAGGCCCTCGACGTCGCCGACCGCATCGCAGTACTCAACAAGGGCCGCCTGGAACAGGTGGGTACGCCCACCGAGGTCTATGACAGCCCTGCCAATCCGTTCGTGATGTCCTTCCTGGGAACGGTGTCTTCGCTGAACGGAATTCTGGTGCGCCCGCACGATATTCGGGTCGGCCGAACTCCGGAGATGGCGACCGCTGCCGGCGACGGAACGGCGGAGAGCGTGGGGGTCACCCGCGCCACTATCGACCGCGTGGTCTATCTCGGTTTCGAGGTCCGGGTTGAGATGACCAGTGCGACCACCGGTACGTCTTTCATCGCCCAGATCACCCGCGGCGACGCCGAAGCACTGGCGCTGCGGGACGGCGATACCGTCTATGTCCGAGCCACCCGGATCCCGCCTATTGCCGGGGTCCAACAGCAACCGGAGAGGCATTCCTGATGAAGGCGATTCTGTTCAAGGCGGTCGTCGGGATGGCCGCGGCCGTCGCGCTGGCCGGTTGCAGCGTGACGACCCAGGGCACCCCGGGCAGTGTCGTGGGGGAGCCGACGACCACAATGGCACCGGAGGGGACGGCGACGACGCCACCCAATCAGGAGGGTGAAGTGACCGGAGGAAACGGCGGCCAGGGTGGTGCCGGCGGTAAGGGCGGCCCGGGGGGCGCCGGCGGTAAGGGCGGCCCAGGCGGGGCCCGGGGGGAGGGCGGCCCGGGCGGGAAAGGCGGCCAGGGGGGGCCGGGGGGCGCCC
>JAHBAP020000326.1 GCA_018500005.2 Mycobacterium sp.
CGCCGCAGGCGTTGCGGACCGGCGACACCATCCCACTGGACCGGGCCTCGGCCTTTCCGACCATCGAGCGCCCCCTGGCCAGCCTGGCGACCGTGCTGCGCGGCGGTGGCATCCCTAACCGGGAGAGCATCCAGAACGAGGTCAACAACCTGCTGACCGGCAACGCCGATCAGATCCGGGCGTTCCTGACCAAGCTGGACACCTTCACCGGCGAACTCAACAAGCAGCGCGACGACATCGCGCGCGCCATCGAGTCGACCAACAACCTGTTCTCCTTCGTGGCGAGCCGCAACAACACCATCGACCAGTTATTGGTTGATCTGCCGCCGCTGGCCGACTACCTGGCCGGCTCGCGGGACCGACTGTCCGACGCGATCGTCGCACTCGGGCGGTTCGGCAAGGTCACCAACGAGACGCTGACGGCCGCCAACACCGACCTGCGGACCAACCTTGAGGTGCTGCAGCGTCCGCTGGTCCAGCTGGGCCGGTCCGCGCCGTACTTCCTCGACGCGATGCGGTTGATCATCACCAACCCGTACCCGCTGGACAACATCCCGAAGGTTATCCGGGGCGACTACATCAACCTGTCGCTCAACGTCGATATGACGCTGAGCGCACTGGACAACGGGCTGCTCACCGGCACCGGTGTCAGCGGCATGCTGCGCGCACTCGAGCAGTCGTGGGGCCGTGACCCGAGCACGATGATCCCGGACGTCCGGTTTACCCCGCACCCGAATATGACCGACGGCGGCGGACCGTACGTCGAGCGTGGCGAGTAAGGACGGCATCGGATGGTTCTTACCCGGTTCATCAAGACCCAGTTGTTCATCTTCACGCTGCTGACGGTCCTCGCGGTGATCGCTCTCGCGGTGTTCTACCTGCGACTGCCCACGCTCGCCGGGATCGGCCAGTACGGACTGAAGGTGGACCTGCCGGCGGCCGGCGGCCTGTACAAGACGGCGAACGTGACCTACCGCGGTGTCACCGTCGGCCGGGTCACCGATGTTGTGCCCACCGCCACCGGCGCGCAGGCCAGCATCAGCCTTGACAACAAGTTCAAGATCCCGGTCGACGCCTCCGCCAACGTCCGGTCGGTCACCGCCGTCGGCGAGCAGTACATCGACCTGGTCTCCTCCGGCAACCCGGGTGAGTACTTCAAGAACGGTGAGACGATCACCAAGAGCACCATCCCGGTTCCGATCGGTCCTGCGCTCGACCGAGCCAATGCCGCCCTGGCCTCAGTTCCCGCTGGGAAGATCCCTAGCCTGCTCGACGAGACGGCCCAGGCCGTCGGCGGGTTGGGACCGACCCTGCAGAAACTCGTTGACAACACCCAGTCGTTCGTGACCGAGTTGAGCAACAACATCGGGGACGTGAACAGCATCGTCGACAACGCGCCGCCGATCTTCGCCAGCCAGGTGCAGTCGTCGCAGTCGATCTACCAGTGGGCGCAGAATCTGAACTCGCTGACCGCCCAGGCCAAGGAGCAGGACGCCGCGCTGCGCAGTGGGCTGTCCGAGGCCGCGCCGACGGCCGAACAGCTCAACACGCTGTTCGTCAACGTGCAGGACGCGCTGCCGCAGACACTGGCCAACGTCTCGATCATCACCGAGATGCTGAAGCGCTACAACAAGGGTGTCGAGCAGGCTCTGGTGCTGCTGCCGCAGGCCCCGGCGGCTGCCCAGGCGATCACGGGCGTCTTCCCCGGTGAGAGCTCCCTTGACCTCGGCCTGTCGATCAACCAGCCACCGCCGTGCCTCACCGGCTTCCTGCCGGCAGCCGAATGGCGGTCGCCGGCTGACACCAGCATGAAGCCGGTGGAGGACGGGCTCTACTGCAAGGTTCCGCAGGACACCCCGTCGAACACCGTCCGCGGCGCCCGCAACCTGCCCTGCGTGGACGTGCCGGGTAAGCGGGCCGCCACCCCGATGGAATGTCGCAGCGACGAGCCGTACACACCTCTCGGCACCAACCCCTGGTACGGCGATCCGCAGCAGATCGTGAACTGCCCGGCTCTCGGCGCCAACTGCGATCAGCCGGTCAATCCGGGCACGGTGATCCGGGCTCCGTCGATCAACAACGGGCTCAACCCGCTACCGGCCGACCTGCTGCCGACGCCTCCGGCGCCGACCAGCGATGCGCCGTCCAAGCCGCGCGGGGGTAGCGTGGAGTGCGCCGGACCCTGGCAGCCGGGCTGGCCGCAGCCCGGTAGGTGTGACTACACCCCGGCATCCGCGCCGGCGACCAATGCCTCGGCGACTTACAATGCGGCAAGCGGTGAGGTTGTCGGGCCGGATGGCACGACGTACACCGTCAAGAACTCGACGACTACAGGAGACGACGGATGGAAGGAGATGCTGGCTCCGGCCAGCTGACCCCAACCCCGCCACTCACAGCTGACGAGAGTCCGGAACCGGCCACGGCACTGGACCCCGACACCCGGCTGTCCGGCCGGAGGCTGACCTCCGTGATTTCCGGAATCGCGCTCGGGGCCCTGCTGCTGACAGCGGTGGGAGTGTGGGCTTTGTTCCTGGATCGCCTCAGTTCGGCGGCGGTCCGGGACGAAGCCGTCGCGGTGGCGGCGGCCAAGGAC
>JAHBAP020000425.1 GCA_018500005.2 Mycobacterium sp.
CGAGGCCGGATACAACGCCTGACCACTACCAAGAGCACGGTCGACCTGGGCAACATAGGCCCCCACCGATCCGCTCACCCCACCCACGCTAACGGCACCCGCGACTTACAGCGACCACGTCAGTTCAGGAACCTTGCGGTTTGCTGGCATGGCCCAACAAGGTCAAATGTCGAGCACGCCCCGCCAGTCGTCGCTATGACGGCGTATCTCCCCCGCTGACGCCGACATTTGCGCTCGGGTGCTGCTCAGAAGGTTCTGCATCGAGGCCAGCGAAGATGCCATCGCGTCCACGAGGGTCCGCAATCCAACTGGGGTGTTCGCCACTGGCAGAAGCGCCGCAGCCCGGACCTGGGCGCTGTTGCGGATGCCTTCGGCAGTTCTGGCCGCCTCATGTGCCGCGACCAAGGCGTCCTGGACGGCGCTGGAGGCCCCGTCATGGGTTGCCCGCACGCGCTCGCCTGCCGACTCGTAGTGCTGTGCGGCCGCTGCGGCGGCACTTGCCAGACAGCTTCGCCCCTCCGGAATGTCGATAGGCGCCGGGGGGTGGTCAAGATCAGCCAGGTCCCCGTCGGGTGGGGGCAATAGATCGCACGCGGCGGCCAGCACACGGTCGATCTGATCGACGTACCGCGCTGCGTCCATGAGGACAGAATAGGCTGTCCGGGCGATGAAAGCGGTGCGGCTTTCAGCCCTCTGGTGTGGCGCCGATGGGGCCATCCAGGTAACGCTGCCCGGATCGGTCCAGGAATCGGGGACTGATGGATGCCGCGACGCGAACGAGTTCTTCCTCGCACCACAAACCGCTGCGGCGCTTTCTCGTCAGCTGGTAGCGGCCGCATGAGCAGTCATATGGGAATTCCTGGAAAACCACTGCGCTGCGTAAAGCCTCGCCGCGCGACTCGTAGGCGATTTTCAGTGGTGTCGGGCACGCGCTCAACCGAACTCGACGTCACACCAGCGAGGTAAAAGCCCGGAAGCGTTGTGTCACCGGTTTTTTTCGGTTGGTGCATCAGTCCTGGCCGTCGACTTCGCGCGCTTCTGGTTTGACCACGGTCAGCAAGATGACCGAGTCTTCGAGGGCGTCGAGTCGATGCCGTGTCGGGGGCGTCGCCACCAGATCACCGGCGATGGCCTCCCAATCGGCGTCCTCGGTGCTCAGCCGCACCCGGCCACTGATGACGTAAACGGTCGCTTCGCCCTCGCTGTTGTGGTCGGCCAGAGACCTCCCCTGCATGAGAGCGATGAGTGTGTGGCGCAAAGCGTGCTCATGGCCGCCGTAGACGGTCTCGGCGCTGCGACCGCTTGCGGCGGACCCGGCATGGGCGAGGAGGTGACGCGCCGCCGCGATCAGCGAGTGTTTCCTCACGCGTCCTCCTCCTCGCCCTATCCGAATCGTCTTACCTACAGTCGGCAATCAGTTGCCCAATTGGCCGAAGGAAGGGGCCCTAGCGTTGGCCGGCCGGCACTGGCGTCGACGTAGTGGGATTGGGAGTCGGACCCCTCATGCCACCTTGTCCCATGCCACCGGGCATCATGCCCGGTCCCATCATGCCGGGTCCCATGCCACCTTGACCCATGCCGCCCTGGCCCATGCCACCCGGTCCCATGCCGCCTTGCCCCATTCCTCCAGCCCCCATCTGCATCATCGGACAGCCTCCACCCATCGTGCTGCCGGGTTGCATCTGACCGCTCTGCCAGCCTCGGTGCCACCCGTAGCCGCCCGAGGCGCGGGCTGCGAAGAATCCGGAGAAGAACACCACCGCGATGATGAACAGAATGCCGGCAACGATGCCTACCCACGCCAAGGCGCGGTAGAGCCGTCTGTCGCGGTGGGTGTCCGCAGCGGCGGCCACCGGCGAAACGATCGTGTCCGTGGTGGTCTCTGCTGGTTCAGTCATTTCCTGTTTCCTCCCTGCTGGCGTTCATTTGTCCTTGCGATTGAGCACACGGCGGGCCTGTTTCCCCGCGTGCCCCATGCCCGGCCCTCTTGGCGGACCTGATTCCACTGTGCCCCCCGGCGCCGGCAGGTTGGGTATTGGTTGTGTGAAGATTCGCTCAAGACCGCTCGTCTTGTCGCCCGACGTCGACTTTCAGGGCTTGGGGCGGTTCAGGCGCGTTCGCCCATGGGCTACTATTTGGAGTAGTACGAATTGCTCTAGTAGATGTTGGGTGGGCGCAGGGTGTCGGTGCCTCACTGGTTGAGGACTGTAGGCGTGTCTGTGGCTGTAGGACTGCTGATTTCTGGGTGCGGGACCGGCTCAGATGCGGTCGCTACGGGCGGCACTTTCGATTTCGTATCGCCGGGGGGCAAGACACAGATCTTCTATGACCCGCCGCCGTCGCGGGGAACCATCGGTGATTTGTCCGGTCCAGACCTCATGGTTGATGGGAAAACCATTGCAGTGTCCGACTATCCCGGCAAGGTGATCGTGCTCAATCTGTGGGGGCAGTGGTGCGGCCCCTGTCGTGCCGAGGCGCCCCAACTGGACAAAGTGTTCGCGGCGACACGCGATTCGGGGGTGCAGTTCATCGGAATAGACGTGCGTGATCCGCAAAAGCAGGCGGCCCGCGACTTCGTGACCGACCTCAAAGTGTCCTACCCTTCGATCTGGGATCCCGAGATGCGCACGGTGATCGCACTGGGCGGCCATTACCCGACGAGCGTGATTCCCTCGACCTTGGTCCTCGACCGACAGCACCGCGTGGCTGGGGTGTTCCTCCAGGCCTTGCTTGCTGAGGATCTGCAGCCCGTCGTCGAGCGCCTGGCGGCCGAACCATGAGCGCGCTGGCGGCGGGGATCGGTCACAGTTTTCAGACCGCGGCAGCGTCAGGACCGCTGTTGTTGGGTTTAGGCGCTGCAGCGCTAGCGGGAGTGGTGTCGTTCGCGTCTCCGTGTTGTCTGCCGCTGGTGCCGGGATACTTGTCGTATCTGGCAGGGGTGTCCGGCATCCATGTGCCCACGGCCGGCAGCGGAACCCCCGTAGTCGAGCAGTCCGGCCGATGGCGGGTCACCGGAGCCGCGGCACTGTTCGTGGCGGGATTCACCGCGGTGTTCGTGGCCACGACGGTCTCTGTTTTCGGTGTGATCGGGATGCTGACGGTCAATCGCGAACTGCTGCAACGCCTTGGCGGGATAGTCACCATCATCATGGGTCTGGTATTCGTGGGCTTGGTCCCGATGCTGCAGCGTGACACACGCGCTCATCCGCGCCCGTTCTCCACCCTGGCCGGCGCGCCCATTTTGGGCGCGACGTTCGGCTTCGGCTGGACGCCGTGTCTGGGTCCGACGCTGACCGGGGTGTTGTCGGTTGCCGCCGGCACCCAAGGCGTGACCGCCGCCCGCGGAGTGGCGTTGGTCGTCGCCTACTGCGCGGGCCTCGGCGTGCCGTTCATGGCCCTGGCATTCGGATCGACCTCTGCCCTGGCCGGTGTTTCCTGGCTGCGACGACACAGCCGGTCCATCCAGTTGGTGGGCGGCGTTCTGCTGATCATGGTTGGTGCTGCGCTGGTCACCGGAATTTGGGGCCAGTTCGTCGCCTGGATACGCGATGAGTTTGTCACCAACGTGGTGCTTCCGATCTAGCGATCTGGCACAGCCGTCCCTGGCAACTCACCTAACGAGGTGGCGGTCTTGGCTTGCCTGGGCTGAGCCAGTGGATGCTGCGGCCCGAGAAGTTCTGCGGTGATCGCGGCGCAGAAGCGATACAGCGGTAAGTCGAAGGGCGTGTTGCTCATTGGATGTTCAAGGAAATACCCGAGGCGTTCGGCGACGATGAACAGGGCCATGATGAGAACGCCGACGGCGAAGCCCACCAGGCGGTCGTGTTCACCGGTTCCCAGTCTCAGACACACGAGGCTGCCGAAAAGCCAAGCCAGAGCACGGATGAAGGTGACGTAGGGCGTGGGCAGTGGTTGAGTCCGGATTCGCTCAAGCCCGGCGGCGACCGCGGATTGTGCGGTGTTGAGGTTGGTCAGCAGGGAGCGCCCTTGGCCGTCGATGTGCCCGCCGAGCATCAGCCTGCGGACGGATTCGGCTTGCCTTGCCAGCAGCGATGTGGCGCTGGCATTCGGTGGATCTTCCGGTGTCAGTTGCGCAACCCCGGGCAAGGGGTTCACCGCCCGCAGCTCGGCGGCGAGCTGCCAGGCGTGACGCACCTGGCGGCGCAGCATCTCATCGGTGACGGCAACCATTTCCGGTGACCGGTCACCGACCGCGGTGAGCGCGTTTCGCAACGCGTTGCCATTGGCCGAAAGCGTTCCCCAAAGGGTCCGCGCTTCCCACCACCGGTTGTAGGCGTAGGTGTTGCGGAAGCCGATGAAGATCGACACGACCACGCCGAGCAGCGGCACGATCGCCCCGATGCTTTGCATCGGGATGAGGTCGCTGAGCACAGCGACGCCGGCTGCGACACCGAGCATGACCAGAAAGTCATAGCGCAGCGTCCACACGATCAAACCGATCGTCCTGACCGGGCCGTCGCCGACATGTCCCATCACCCGGTGATTCTCCTGTCTGCTGGTATCGGTATGGCCAGACGACGAAGTCTTGTCCGGGCGGTCCTGCTCGTGATTGATGGCGCTCATGGGCGAATTGCCCTGGCGCTGCCGGATTCCATGTTGCGCCGCACCTGCCAGATCGAGGTGCCCAGCAGGTAGGTGTGGATCACCGGGTCCAGGTCGATCCGCAGGAAGCAGACCCGGGTTTCGCCTCGTGCGTGAAGTTCGCGGTAGCTGGTGAGGATGCGGCGGCCGAGGAGGAAGCTGGAGAACACCCGGCTGCCTTCGGCGTCGGTCCACTCTCGGATTTCGGCGCTGCCGCGCAGTTGGATGGTCGCGGGCGGGACGGGCCACAGCAGTTTGCGTGCGACGGGAATGACCAGGGAGACTGCAGGATTGGCGGCGATATTGCGGGTTTTCTGCAGATGCCGTCGGGTCATCACGTACATGACCGCACCCGAGGGCGCCAAGCCGTAGGTCACTCCCGCGGATGCGGCATGGCCGGCGGTGTCACTGGTGGACAGCACCGCGAAGTGCTGGCGCCGCATCGTGCGAAGCACCCTCGGATAGGAAATCCTCCGCTGTCTCACCGCGGGGGCGACCCGGCCTGAACGGTCACTGGCGCGGGGTTGCTCGCAGGACGTCGAGGCGATGCCGGTACTCGGTCTCGTCGATCTCTCCGCGGGCGAAGCGGGCGGCCAGCATCTGCTCGGGCGAGTCGTAGTCGCTGTAGTGCTGCTGCAGTTGCGGGACGGCCCGGGATTGGGGTGCGCCGGCGGTGTATCGGATCAGGGCAATGATCCCGACGATGATGAGGGCCCAGAACAAGACCATTCCAATAACCATGCCTGTGTATCCCCATCCGCTCATGTCGTGGTCGGACCAGAACATCATGGGAACTTCTCCTTTCGTTCTCTCGGTGTGAGCTCGGTGCGGCTGACGGTTGTCAGCTGGTGTAGTTCAGGGTGGTCATCATCCCGGCATCCATGTGATAGGCGTTGTGGCAGTGCAACATCCAGACCCCGGGGTTATCGGCAACCAACTTGACCGCGACGGTCTGCATGGGTTTGACGATGACGGTGTCCTTGCGGGGGCCGGGGGTGCCGTCGGCTTTGATGACCTGGAAGGTGTGGCCGTGCAGGTGCATCGGATGCCACATCATCGTCTGGTTGGTGAACGTTAACGTGGCGTCCTGACCTTGGTGAATGGTCAGCGGCACGGTCTGATCGAACGGCCTGCCGTTGATCATCCAGTCGTAGGCCATCATCGTGCCGGTCAGCCGGGCCTGCAGTGCCAGATCGCTCTTGGTCGGCAACTGCACCTGCGGGGTGGCGGCGAAGGTGTCGACGGTGCCGACCAGACGGGTCAGCTCCGCCGGCCGGAACGCCGGATCGGGTGCGCTGCCCACGCCGGTGGACAGCAGGGCGCGGGCCACCGCGTTCTTGCCTTCGGCTGAGGCAACCAGCGGGAACACCCCGTCGCCGGCGGTCACGATGACGTCATAGCGCTCCCCCATGCCGAGCAGCAGGGCATCGACGTCGGTGGGCACGACGGGAAATCCGTCGGTGTGGGTGACCGTCATGCGGTGACCTGCCAGGGCGACCCGGAAAGCGGTGTCGGCTCCGGCGTTGATGATGCGGATACGGATGCGCTGCCCGGGTTTGGCGGTGAACGTGGTTGCCGCGGAGGGGATGCGGCCGTTGATCAAGTAGTAGGGGTAGGTGACGTCACCACCGTCGCCGCCGAGCAGATTGCTGGCCGAGGAACCGCCCACACCGGGGGTGC